>DASSYG010000064.1:0-11662 GCA_035703405.1 Acidimicrobiales bacterium
GTTGCCCCGCACCGGCCCGTCGAGACGTTGCAGGTTGCAGTTGACGACCCAGGTGAGATTGTCGAGCCCTTCGCGCACGGGCAGGGTGAGTGCCCCGAGTGTCTCGACCTCGTCGACTTCGCCGTCGCCGACGAAGCACCAGGTGCGTGAACCGGAAGTGTCCTCGATACGGCGGTTGGCGAGGTAGCGGTCGAAGCGGGCCCGGTAGATCGAGGTGATCGGTCCGAGGCCCATCGACACCGTCGGGAACTCCCAGAACTCGGGCATGGTGTGCGGATGCGGGTAGCTGGCCAGACCGCCGTCGACCTCGCGGCGAAACCGGTCCAGGTCTGCTTCGCTCAGGCGCCCTTCGAGAAAGGCGCGGGCGTAGAAGCCGGGAGCGGAGTGTCCCTGGAAGTACACGTGGTCGCCGGGGGCGCCGTCCTGGGCGCCCCGGAAGAACCAGTTGAAGCCGACCTCGTACAACGCGGCCGACGACGCGTACGACGACAGGTGGCCGCCGATGCCTGTCGCGGCATGGTTGGCGCGCACGACCATGACGGCCGCGTTCCACCGGATGAACGCGCGGATCCGTCGTTCGAGATACTCATCACCGGGAAACCAGGTCTGGTCCTCGGCGGGAATCGTGTTGACGTACGGCGTCGACACCGATGCCGGCGATCCGATGCCGAGTTGTCCGGATCGTTCGAGAAGCTTCGCCAACAGAAAGCGGGCACGCACCGGCCCGTGGGTATTGGCGACCGCGTCGAGCGAGTCCAGCCATTCGGAGGTTTCGCCGGGATCCGAGTCGGGGAGCTGGTCGATGAATGCGCCCATGGTCATGGCTTCATCCAATCGTGCCGACACGCCGATTGCACGTCCATCTTCTCGCTGGGGATCCGTCGCCGGCGAGCCGATCTCGGATCGAGCCGGTCTCGCAATCGGATCGCTCCGGCAGATGTGTGAAGCTGGTCTCGATGAGCCACGACGACGACCGAGGACTGACCGTGTACACCGACGGCGCCTGCTCGGGAAACCCCGGGCCTGGCGGATGGGCGTGGGCGATTCCCGGGGGCGCGTGGGCGAGCGGTGCGGACTCCCGCTCGACGAACCAGCGCATGGAGATCACCGCGACGCTCGAGGCCCTACGAGCGAACGATGGCCCGGTCGCGATCGTGTCGGATTCGACCTACGTGGTCCATTGCTTCCGGGACCGCTGGTGGGCGGGCTGGTTGCGCCGTGGCTGGAAGAACTCGGCCGGCAAACCGGTGGCCAACCGGGATCTGTGGGAACCGCTGATCGACCTGGTGCGGGCCAGAGGCGACGAGGTGACGTTCACTTGGGTCAAGGGCCACAGCGGCGACGAATGGAATGACATCGTCGACGCACTCGCGGTGGCGGCATGTCGACGTGGTGTGGGATCGAGCGGAAACCGCGATCCGGGCGGTAGCATCGCAGCCGGATAGGCATCTGGCATGCGATCGGAGGTGAGTCGAACCCGTGACGTTTCTCGGCTTGATCTTCCACAACGTCGTCGCCCACAAACTGCGAGCGCTTCTCACGGCTGCGGCCGTGGCTATCGGGGTGATGGCCGTGTTGGCACTCGGTGTCCTGACGACATCGCTGCGCTCCAGCGCGACCGAGATCCTCCAGGTCGGCAAGGCCGATTTCACGATCGTCCAGAAGGGCGCCAACCCGCTCGACAGTGTCATCGCGCAGAACGACCTGACGGCCATGGGCAAGGTGCAAGGCATCGACGGCCTCATCGGCGCGCTCATCGAAACCGACAAGTACGACTCGTCTCACCCAGCGGTGATCGAGGTCGGACTCGACCAGTCCGCGCAGAAGCCGTTCGGCGTGATCATCTTGAAGGGTCGCTCCTATGCAAAGGATTCGCCGAACGAGGTGATGCTCGGCTTCGCACTGGCGCAGAGCATCCACAAGACGGTGGGCGACACGCTGCAGATCGGCGACAAGACCCGAAAGGTCGTCGGGCTGTACCGCACGGGCATCTCGTTCGGCGACTCCACGATGATGTTTCCGCTGTCCACCCTGCAGGGCGAGAACCAGGTCCCCGGCTATGTGACCCTCGGCTTTGCCAAGGTCGACCCCGGGGTAGCAGTGACGACCGTGAAGAGGCGGGTCGCGAAGAAGTACGTCCAGTACGCGCCGATCGCTTCGCTGTCGGATTTCGGACGGAGCAACAACACGCTCACCCTCGTCGACGCGGCCAACACCGGCGGCACGATCCTGGCCGCGGTCATCGCGATCTCCGGGGTCTTGAACACCACCTTGTTGTCTTTCTTCGAACGGATCCGTGAATTCGGAGTGCTCCGGTCGATCGGGTGGGCGAGGCCGAGGATCGTCCTACTGGTACTCGGCGAGGCGCTGCTCGTCGGCGTGGTCGGCGCCGCATTCGGATTGGTGTTGGGTTGGGCAGCGGTGAATGTGTTGCAGAACCTCGGTTCGCTACGCGGCTACTTCAAACCGCGATGGCCTGCTGGCATCTTCGCCCGGTCGCTGTACTTTGCGGTGGGCGTCGCATTGATCGGTGCGCTCTACCCGGCGGTACGTGCCGCCTTCATCTCTCCCTTGGCGGCGATGCGCCGTGAGTGAGCCGGCCGAAACCGTCGTCCGGGTCACGGGCCTGGTGAAACGCTACGGCACCGACACCGTCCTCGACGGCGTGGACTTCACGGTCGAGCGTGGCGAATTCGTAGCGCTCACCGGTCGCTCGGGCGCGGGCAAGTCCACGCTGATCCATCTGCTCGGCGCCCTCGAAACACCGGATGCGGGCACGATCGAGATCGACGGTGTCAACCTGGGCACTCACGGTCAGGCAGGTTCGAGCCAGTTCCGGCGGCGACATGTCGGCATCGTGTTCCAGCTGCACAACCTCGTTCCCCGGTTGACCGCCGTTCAGAACGTCGAGTTGGCGATGTTCTCCACGGGTCGATCTCGCGCCGAACGCCACGAACGGGCAATGGAGCTGCTCCGTTCCTTCGACCTCGAGCATCGGGCCACGCGCCGTCCGCCCCAACTGTCCGGCGGTGAACGGTCTCGGGTCGCTCTCGCCCGCGGCCTCGCGAACGATCCGCCGTTGTTGTTGGCAGACGAACCGACGGGCAGTCTCGACGACGAGGCCGCCGAAGTCGTCGCCGCCCACCTGCGGTCGCTGGCAGACGACCGGGACGTGTCGGTGCTGAGCGTCAGTCACGACCCTCGGCTGAACGACCTGGCCGACCGGACTCTGCGACTCTCCGAGGGCCGCATCCGCGACGCCTGAGAGCCCCCCGCTCAGTGGGCGCTGTCGGGGCCCATGAGTCGACTCCGGAGTTCGTGATATGCGGCGTTGATCGTGCTCATCTTCTGCGCGGCGGTGACACGCTCGGCATCGTCGGCATCGAACAACTGGTCGGGGTGATAGCGCTTGGCGAGGGTTCGGTGGGCGGCCACGACCTCGCTCAGCGTCGCCCCGGGTTCGAGATCGAGAACGCGATAGGGGTCGAGTGGCAGGCCGGTGCCGCCGTGGGTGGGGTCGTCCGGTTCAGAACTGGATGCCCAGTTGAAGAGCGACTCAGTCGAATACTTGTCGGTGAATCCGGAGGGATTCGTGGGGGTGGGCTCGGCGCCTCCGGGCGCTGCGCGGTCCTTGGGCACGAAGGCGCGCTGGAGTTCGTCCCGACCTGCCCACCAGGCATGGTTGTCGTCGGCGAGGCTGACCATGTCGTCGTCGTCGTCATCGGATTCTGTGCGCTTGAACAACGCCATAACGTGACCTCCATCACCTTTTGCACCATCGCTACGCCCGCGAGGCGATGCTATCGGAGTCGACTGCCAGGTTGCGACGAAAGGTCGCGGAGTCTTTGGGTCGCCGGCGGGCACTCAATAGGCTCAGCGGATGGAACTCAACGGTATTTCAGCAATCGTCACTGGCGGTGCATCCGGTCTGGGGGAGGCAACGAGTCGCCTGCTCGCCGAACGCGGTGCGAAGGTCGTCATCGCGGACATGAACGACGAGAAGGGAACCGCTGTCGCTTCCGAGATCGGCGGTGCCTTCGTGCACGTCGACGTGACCGACACCGACCAGGTCATCGAAGCCTGCGAGGCCGCGAAGGACATGGGTCCGTTGCGGGCGCTGGTCAACTGCGCGGGCATCGGGTGGGCGACCCGGACGATCGGCAAAGACGGCGAATACTCGTCGGCCCACGACCTCGACGTCTACCGCAAGGTGATCGAGGTGAACCTGGTCGGTACGTTCAACTGCGTGCGCTTGGCCGCCACGGCGATGTCGACCGAAGAAGCGTTGGACGACAACGAGCACGGCGCGATCGTGAACACCGCGTCGCTGGCCGCGTTCGACGGCCAGATCGGTCAGGCCTCGTATTCGTCGTCGAAGGGTGGCGTCGTCGGCATGACCCTGCCGGTCGCCCGTGACCTGTCCGCCGTGGGCATCCGTCTCAACACCATCGCACCGGGGCTGATCGACACCCCGATCTACGGCGAAGGTGACTTCTCCGAGCAGTTCAAGGACAAGCTCCGCAAGGATGTGCTGTTCCCCAAGCGGCTCGGCTACGCCACCGAATTCGCCGACCTGGCGGTCCACCTGCTGTCGAACAGCTACATGAACGCCGAGACGATCCGTCTCGACGGTGGGGCCCGCCTGCAGCCCAAGTGATCGGTGATCGTCGAGGTCTGACCGGCCGGCGAGTCGCTTCGGGCCGCCGGCCGGAGACCCGGTCACGACTGACGGTGGGTCGGCATCTCGTGCGGAGGGCCCGTGATCAGCTCCCGGGTGACACGGACCGGATGATCGGCCATCGCCAGGAGTTCGTCGTCGCCTGAGGAATCCCCGTACGCCCAGATCCGGGGAGTCGCGTCTGTGGGGACCGTCTCGGCCAACCAGGACGTGAGGCGCCGGGCCTTTTCCGGACCCCGGGTGTTGACACCGCCGGTGACCTGGCCGGTCAGCAGACCGGACGGGGCGACGTCGAGTTCGACGGCCAGCACCTCGTCGACTCCGAGCGTCACTCCGAACGGGCGGAGGTAGGTGCCCAGCGAGGCGGACACGATGACGAGTCGGTGGCCTTCACTGCGGTGCCAGCGCAGTCTCGCCATCATGTCGGGACGCAGCAGATGGTGCAGACCCACCGCGTAGTCGCGCCCCGCGAGGTCGAACTCGTCGCCGAGGATCCCGGTGGTCAGCCGGCGCAACATGTCGAGCTTCGCCGCGTCCTGATCCTGCCGGTAGCGACGGGCCTGCGCGGCCACTGCAAGCGCCAGTCTGCGTCTTCCGGCCAACCGGCCGAGAAACGGAATCAGGGTGTCGCGTCGGGTCAATGTCCGATCGAAATCGAACGCCGCGATGCCGACCATGGGTCGTTCGGCCCAGGGATCATCGAGTTCGGTGGTCACCATGGGGCAGACTAGGGGTCCAAGAGCGGTAATCACGATCCAGGAGACACACCGTGATCAAGGAATTCAAGGACTTCATCAACCAGGGAAACCTGGTGGACATGGCCGTCGCCTTCGTCCTGGGCACTGCGTTCGCGGCGCTGGTCAAGTCGTTCACCGACGACATCCTCATGCAGATCGTGTCGATGATCTTCGGCAAGCCCGACTTCTCGAATCTTTCGTTCACCATCAATGATTCGGTGATCCGCTACGGGTCGTTCCTGAACGCGGTGATCGCCTTTGTGATCGTCGCCCTCGCGATGTTCATGGTCGTCAAGGCCTACAACGCCATGAAGAAGGACTCCGACGTCGAAGAGGAACTCGACGAGCAGACCCAACTGCTCACCGAGATCCGCGACGCGCTGCAGAACCGGTAAGCCGGTCCGGCCGGCACGATCGACCGGAGCGCAGCGATTCGATCAGACCATTCCGATCAGATCAGGCCGAGGCGGCGGGCCAGGTCGCTGCGCAGCACCCGGTCGGGATCGACCGTGGCCCGCACCGCGTCGAACTCGGCCAGGCGCGGGTAGCCGGCTGCGAAGGTCTCCGGGCGCATCCGGGAGTCCTTGGCGAGGTAGTGACGGCCGCCGGCCCCGAGCACCCAACGATCGATGCGGTCCAGCACCGGCGCCGCCCGGGTCACCTCGGCGGCGAGATCGACCGACAGGGTCCATCCCTCACGGGGAAACGAGAGGAACCCCGGGTCGCCAGGCCCGAAACGCTTCAACACGTTCACGATCGAGGCGACCTGGGTCGCGGCGAGCTCCGCGATGATCCGGTGCAGGGTCTCCTCCTCACCGAGCGGCACGACCACCTGCCACTGCAGCAGACCCGAAGGGCCGTAACCGCGATTCCAGTGCACGAACATGTCGAGCGGATGGAAGTACCAGGGAATCGTCAACAGGCGCCCACGTCGCTGCTTCGGCGATTTCAGGTACCACGCTTCGTTCAGCGCCCGAACCGTCAGCGGATTGAGCAGGCCCCGGGGCGCGACGACGGGCATCGTCAGCAGTTCGCGGGGTTCGTAGGTGAGCGGGTCGCCCTGCTTGTCGGGCGGCAATTCGTCGACCTCGGCGAATCGACCGCGCTCCAGTACCGACCGGCCGAGCCGCGAACCGGTGGACGACAGGTCGATCCATGCCACCGAGTACTCGTACGCGGCATCCCCTGAGGTCATGAGCTCCATGACCGCTTCGGCGGTGTGGGTTTTGTCGGTGTCGGCGACGATGCTCGACGTGGCGATCGGATGCAGCGAGAACGAAGCGTCGAGGATCACGCCGGTGAGGCCCAGTCCGCCGACGGTCGCCCAGAACAGGTCCGCGTCGAGTTCGGGGGTGACGGTGACGATGCCCCGCGCCGGAGTGGCGAGCGTCATCGAGGAGACATGGCGACCCCACGATCCGACGACGTGATGGTTCTTGCCGTGGATGTCGTTCGCGATCGCGCCGCCGACGGTCACATGACGGGTGCCGGGGGTGACCGGAACGAACCACCCCTCGGGAATCAGCCACCGCATCAGGTCACCCAACGACGTGCCGCCGAGTGCCGTCACGGTGCCCGCGGCGCGGTCGAACGCGGTGATCCCCGCCAGGTCGGTCATGTCGAGCACGGTGCCGCCGGCGTTCTGGGCCGGATCCCCGTAGCTGCGACCCAGTCCGCGCGGAATCACCCCCCGCGCGTCCGCCCCGGCGAGCAGCTCGGCGATCTGGTCGGGTCGTGACGGTCGCAGCATCCGGGCGCTCGAAGACGGGGTGCGCCCCCAGCCGGAGACGATCGGTCGGCTCACGAAGCGCGCAACCCGATCGCGAACAGTGCCACCCACACGACACCGAGACCGATCAGCACCCGGTCGGAAAGGACGACCTCCTCGGGAGCTCCGCCCTGGCCGCGGTCGACCAGGTAGGCGTACCGCAGAATCGCGATCGCGAACGGGACGATCGACAACTGGAACCACGGAACGGGTTGGGCCTGAGTGAACCGGGCGAGGTCGGCCTTCTCGAATGCCCACAGGCAGTAGGCGACCAACACCACTCCCGTCGAGACCGAGCGGAGGAATTCCAGGTACGACGTCGAATACTCCGACAGGGTCGCCCGGGTCGATCCCGGTGCGCCGCCGACGTCGCGCACTTCGGCGTGACGTTTTCCGGCGACCATGAACAGTGAGCCGAACGTGGCGACGATGAAGAACCAGTTGGAGATCTCCACGCCGGTCGCGGCGGCACCGGCGATGGCCCGCAGCACGAAGCCGGCGGCGACGGCGACCACGTCGAAGATCACGATGTGCTTCAACCACACCGTGTAGGCCGTGGTGAGCACCACGTAGCCGACGACGGTGACCGCGAGTTGCCAGTGCGCGAGGAACGAGATCGCCACACCCGAGGCGATGAGTATCGCCCCGAGCGCCCGGGCGAGTGGCACCGGGATTTCACCGGCGGCGATCGGACGGAAGCGTTTGGTGGGATGGCGTCGATCCGCTTCGACGTCGCCCGCGTCGTTCAGGTAGTAGGTACCCGACGCGGCGAGACAGAACGCCACGAACGCAACGAGGGTCTGCAACGCCTCGGTGCGTTGGGTGAGCACACTGGCAGCAGCAGGTGCGGCGAAGACCAGCACGTTCTTCGCCCACTGCTTCGGTCGGGCCTCGACGACCAGCGCCCACAGCAGCGGTCGGCGACCGGTTCGTTCATCCGGAGGGCCAGGCGACGACGGGGCACCGGAAATGGCGTCGTCGGTCACGCCGGTCACAGTAGTCGTGGCCGACGCGCGCGCAGCATGCCTGCGGGCGTCACGCGGATGCCCGTGGCCTCACGCGTCGGCGGAGACCCGACGCCACAATGGGGTCGGCAGATGACGCATGCCCGAGAACGCAAGACGGAGCACGCCGGGAACCCAGACGATCCGCTTGTGCCGACTCAGACCTTCGATGATCGCGTCGGCGACCGCTTCGGGTGTGGTCGACATCGGTGCCGGGTCGAGGCCTTCGGTCATCTTGGTGTGCACGAATCCGGGCCTGACGATGAGCACGTCGGCGCCCGAACCCACCAGCGAGTCGCTCAACCCCTGGGCGAACGCATCGAGTCCGGCCTTGGACGACCCGTAGACGAAGTTTGAGCGCCGGGCCCGTTCGCCCGCGACCGACGACAACACGACGAGCGTGCCGTGCCCTTGCGCGCGCAGGCCACGGGCTGCCGCCAGGCCGGAGGAAACCGCCCCGGCGTAGTTCGCGGTCACCGCTTCGGCCGCGGCCACCGGGTCGTCTTCGAACGCCTCCTGATCTCCGAGCACTCCGAACGCAACCAGCACGACGTCGATGTCACCGTCGCCGGCGAACAACTCGTCGATCATCGCGACGTGGGCCTTCGGGTCGAGCGCGTCGAAGACGACGGTTTCGACCTCGGACGCCCCGGCTGCGGTCAGCGCCGCGACGTTGTCGGCGAGGGCGTCAGGCTGTCGCGCCGCGAGCACCACCCGCGTGGTGTGGCCTTCACGGACCATTCGCTCCACCGTCACCTGCGCGATCTCGGATCCACCACCCAGCACGAGTACGGATTGGACGGCGCCGAAAGCGTCACGCATGGTCGAGGTCTCCGGTTCAGCAGCGGTCAGGACTGACTCGCAGTCTCGCAGGTGCTGGTGGTCCAGCGGGCACCGTGCGAGCTGTTCGTGACCGGTCTTCCCTCGGAGGCGTGAAATACAGTGTGGGCACCGTGAGCACCCGTCGCCTGATCATCGCCGCGATCCTTTGTGGCATCGCCATTCTGGGAGCCGGCGCGCTGCAGCTCGTGCTCATCGCGAAATAGAAGGATGCGCCGATAGGCGGATCCGACCCAGAAGCACAGCGGCATTCTCTCCAAGCAGAGCGTGGAGAATCACAACTGGAAGCCGGACAAGATGAAACCTGTCCGCGCCGCGTGGAAAACTCCTTCGCGGGATCAGCTGGTGACGGTCGTCCGCGCCCGTCGAGCCGCGGCGACGAGTCCGGTCAATGACGCGGTCGTCTCGGGCCAGCCGCGGGTCTTGAGTCCGCAGTCCGGGTTCACCCACAGCCGATCGGCGCCGAACACCTCGATCGCCCGGGTGAGCAGGTCGTCGAGTTCGGCGTCGCTGGGCACACGAGGAGAGTGGATGTCCCAGATCCCGGGTCCGATCTCGTTGGGGTACTCGCGTGCGGTGAAGTCGTCGAGCAGTTCCATCTGTGAGCGCGACGCCTCCATCGAGATCACATCGACATCGAGGTCGATGATCGCATCGATGATGTCGCCGAAGTCGCCGTAACACATGTGCGTGTGGACCTGGATCTCGTCGGGCGCCGACCCGGCGGCAAGCCGGAAGGCCTCTGTCGCCCAACCGAGGAACTCGGCCTGGTCGGCCTGGCGGAGCGGAAGGCCTTCGCGCAGGGCGGGTTCGTCGATCTGGATGATCGGGATGCCTGCTTCGATCAGGTCGGTGACCTCGTCGCGCAGCACCAGAGCGAGCTGGCGCGCCGAAGTCGCCCAGTCCTGGTCGTCGCGGACGAAGGACCATTCCAGGATCGTCACCGGACCGGTGAGCATGCCCTTCATCGGAAGGTCGGTGAGGTTCTGGGCGAACTTCGTCCATTCCACGGTCATCGGTGTGTCGCGGACGACGTCGCCGAAGAGCACCGGCGGTTTCACACAGCGTGACCCATAGCTCTGGACCCAACCATTCGCGGTGGTGAAAAACCCCTCGAGCTGGTCACCGAAGTACTCGACCATGTCGGTGCGTTCGAACTCGCCGTGCACCAGCACATCGAGTCCGAGGTCTTCCTGGCTGCGCACACACGCCTCGGTGGCGTCGCGCAGCCCGGCGTCGTAGGTGGCCGCGTCGATCTCGCCGCGTCGGAACTTTCGCCGCAGATCGCGGATCTCTCGGGTCTGGGGGAACGATCCGATCGTCGTGGTGGGCAGAGGCGGCAGGTGCAGCGCCTCGGCTTGGCGTGCGGCTCGCGTCGCGAACGGTGAGGAGCGCCGGGCCATCTCCGGCGTGATCGCAGCGACCCGTGCGGCGACCTCCGGCCGGTGCACGCGGGTGGAACCGCGCCGGGAGGCTGCCGCGGCGCGACTGGTTTCGAGCTCGGCCCGCACCTCGTCGCTTCGCCCGTCGACTGCCGCGGCGACCACCCGCAGCTCGTCGAGGCGTTCGGTGGCGAACGCCAACCACGAACGAAGCTCCGGGTCGAGGGCGTCTTCGCGGGAAAGGTCGGTGGGCAGGTGGAGCAGCGAGCACGACGGGGCGATCTGGACGGCATCCGGACCGAGCTGCTCGACGACCGCGGCGATCCGATCGATGATCGGGTCGAGATCTGAACGCCAGAGGTTGCGACCGTCGACCACGCCGAGCGACAACGCGAGCCCTTCGGGGCGGAGCCTGAGCACGTGGTCGAGCTGATCGGCGCCGCGCACCAGATCGAGGTGCAACACGTCGATCGGGAGGTTCACCGCCAGCTCGGTACTCGGCCCGAGATCTCCGAAATAGGAAGCCACGGTGATCTCGGCGGATCCGGCCGCTTCACGCAGCGCGGAGTACACGCCTCCGAACGCCGCGGTCACCTTGTCGGCGACGTCGGTGACCAGCACCGGCTCGTCGAACTGGAAGGCTTCGCAGCCGGCGGCGTGCACTGCACGCACCAGGTCGACATATGCGGGAACGAGGCGCTCGATCAACTCGACCGGGTCGCCGCCGTCGGTTCGCTTGGAGCGGGCCAGAAATGTCAACGGACCGACGAGGACGACCCGTCCCGGTACGCCGAGCGTTCGGGCTTCGGCGAGGTGCGCGAGCAGCCGGGCCGGGCGGCCTTGAAAGCTCTGGTCCGGGTCGAGTTCGGGGACGAGTTGGTGGTAGTTCGTGTCGAACCATTTCGTCATTTCCAGCGGTGCGCGATCGGCGCCGTCCAGCGACCCGCCACGGGCCATCACGAAGTACCGGGTCCAGTCGGCGTCGTCGTCGGATTCGGGGTCGAATGGCTCTCCGCCGAATCGACTCGGCACGGCCCCGACGGCCAGCGCAGCGTCCAGCATGTGGTCATAGAGCGAGAAATCCCCGACCGGGATCCGTTCGATTCCCCGGTCCTGTTGCAACTGCCAGTGACGTGCCCGCAGCTCTGCGGCGGTGCTGCGCAGCTCGTCATGGGACCCGCTGCGCCACGCCGACTCGAGCGCCCACTTGAGTTCGCGGTCGCTGCCCATCCTGGGGAAGCCGAGGTTGGCGG
>DASSYG010000146.1:0-3670 GCA_035703405.1 Acidimicrobiales bacterium
GGCGGTGATCCAACCCGGCTCGAGAGCCTGGATCCCGTATTCACCGAAGGACACCTCGGTGCCACCCTTCGCGGTGCCGCCGGTGCGACCCCGGTGGTGCTTGCGGTACTTGACCTTCTTGGGCATCAACATGGTGGATCAATCACCGTCCCCAGCACGGAAGTGCGGCGTTTCGGAGTGCTCCTGGGTGGTGCGCTCGATCTCTTCTTCCTCGGCGAGAAGGCGCTCGAACTCGGGATCAGCTTCTTTGATGAGCGGCGCGGCTTCGGTCTCGGGAGTCTCCTCAGGGACCTCTTTGGCCGCTGCGGCACGCTTGCGGGCCGCGGAGGACACGACGCGACCGCCAGGATCGCGGACCTGACCGGACGTCTCGCCGACGGCCATGGCCGCTTCCTGAGCGATCCGCTCGTTCACCTGGGTGCGATAGGGCACGATGTCACCCTTGTAGAGCCACACCTTCACGCCGATCCGGCCGGCGGTGGTGCGGGCCTCACGGAAGCCGTAGTCGATGTTGGCGCGCAACGTGTGCAGCGGCACACGACCTTCGCGGTACCACTCGGTGCGAGACATCTCCGAGCCACCGAGTCGACCCGAACACTGCACCCTGATACCGAGCACACCGGCCTTCTGGGCGTTCTGCACGGCACGCTTCATGGCCCGCCGGAAGGCGATCCGGTTGGCGAGCTGGTCGGCGACACCCTGAGCGATCAGGGCGGCGTCGAGTTCGGGGTCCTTGATCTCCTGGATGTTGAGCTGGACCCGGTTGTTGCCGGTGATCTTGGCGAGCTCGCCACGCAGGCGGTCAGCTTCGGAACCGCGGCGACCGATGACGATGCCAGGCCGTGCGGTGTGCACGTCGACCCGGACCCGATCGCGGGTGCGCTCGACCTCGATGCGACTGATGGCCCCGTGGGGCAGGTCGTTCATGATGCGACTACGAATCGTGGAGTCCTCGATGACGTAGTCGGCGTAGGCCTGCCGGTCGGCATACCAACGCGACTTCCATTCGGTCGTGATGCCGAGGCGGAACCCGTAGGGGTTGACCTTCTGTCCCATCAGTCGGTTTCCTTTTTCTCGGACGATTCGTCTTCGTCGACGGCAGCGTCCACCTCGTCCTCGGAGGCGGACGCCTCGTCGGTCTCAGATGCTTCGGCGTCGACCTCGGTCTCGGTGGTCTCGGTCTCGGTCGTCTCGCTCGCCGATTCGGCGGTCGAAGCAGCCTCGGTGGCTGTTTGCTTGTCGGCCGTCTCGTCGGAGGCGGCGTCTTCGGCCTCGGTGTCGAGCCCGGCCTTGTCGGTATCGGTCTGACGACTCTTCGCCACCCGCTCTGCACGTGACGCGGACACCCGGCGCTGACGAGGACCGCCGGCGCTCTCGGCCGCTTCGGCACGGGCCACCTGCTGCTCGGACATGCGGGACACGATGACCGTGATGTGGCAGCTCCGCTTGCGGATCGTGGTGGCACGCCCACGGGCACGGGGACGGAAGCGCTTCAGCGTCGGTCCTTCATCCGCGTAGCACGCCGACACGAAGAGTCGGTCCGGGTCCTGCTCGTCGTTCGCAATCGCGTTCGCCACTGCGGACTCGAGCACCTTGACGATCACGTCGGCCGCGTCGCGCTCGACGAGGGCGAGCAGTTCACGCGCCTCGGCGACCGTACGGCCACGGATCAGATCCAGGACCGCACGGGCCTTGGACGGCGAAATCCGGATGAAGCGCGCCTGGGCGCGCGTCCCGGGCCGCTCGTTGGTCTTTGCTCCGAATGCCATCTACCGACGACCCCTGACCTGCTTCTCCTGCCCGGCGTGGTACTTGAACGTCCGGGTCGGCGCGAATTCGCCGAGTTTGTGTCCGACCATCGATTCGGTGACGTACACCGGGACGTGCTTGCGCCCGTCGTGCACGGCGATCGTGTGACCGACCATGTCGGGGATGATCGTGGAGCGCCGGGACCAGGTCTTGATGACCCGCTTGGCGCCCTGGGAGTTCAGATCGTCGACCTTGGCCAGCAGGTGGTCGTCGACGAACGGACCTTTTTTCAGCGAACGTGGCATGTGGTGACCTACCTCCGCGAACCGCGGGTACGGCGGCGGCGCACGATGAGTTTCTCGGATGCTTTGGTCTTGTCGCGGGTGCGACCCTCGGGCTTGCCCCATGGGGAAACCGGGTGACGGCCACCAGAGGTCTTGCCCTCACCACCACCGTGGGGGTGATCCACCGGGTTCATGGCGACACCGCGCGTCTGCGGGCGGACGCCCTTCCAGCGGTTTCGACCGGCTTTCCCGATCTTGATCAGCTCGGCTTCGGCGTTGCCGACCTCGCCCACGGTTGCCCGGCAGTCGATCAGCACACGGCGCATCTCGGTGGAGGGCAGCCGCAGGGTGGCGAAGTCGCCTTCCTTGGCGACGAGCTGCACGCTGGAGCCGGCGCTGCGAGCCATCTTGCCGCCACCACCGGGGGCGAGCTCGACGTTGTGCACGACGGTGCCCACGGGGATGTAGCGCATCGGCAGGGCGTTGCCCGGACGGATGTCCGATCCCTGGCCACTGCGCAGGCGGTCTCCGACCTTGACGTTGCGCGGGGCGAGGATGTAGCGCTTCTCGCCGTCCACGTAGTGCAGCAGGGCGATCCGGGCGTTGCGATTCGGATCGTATTCGATCTGGGCGACCTTGGCCGGCACGCCGTCCTTGTCACGCTTGAAGTCGATCAAGCGGTACTGCTTCTTGTGCGCGCCACCGCGGTGGCGAGCGGTCTTGCGGCCGTAGGAGTTCCGGCCACCTGAGTTGTTCTTCGGGGCGAGCAGCGACTTCTCGGGCTCCGCACGAGTGATGTCGGAGAAGTCGGAGACGGTCTGGAAACGACGACCGGCGCTCGATGGTTTGCGCTTGCGAAGAGCCATGGGCCTAACTCTGGAAGATCTCGATGGACTCGCCATCGGCGAGGGTGACGATCGCCCGCTTGGTGTCGGGGCGCTTGCCGAGGCGGTTGGTCCGACGATCACGTCGGGTCTTGCCACGGCGGTTGAGGGTGTTGACCTTGACGACCTTGACCCCGAAATTGGCCTCGACGGCGTCGTGGATCTCGGGCTTGGTGGCGTCAGGGTGAACGATGAAGGTGTAGACGCCTTTGTCCTGGAGGGCGTAGGACTTCTCCGACACCACAGGCCGGATCAGCACATCTGATGCATCCATGGGCTATGCCTTCGAATCGGGGAGCGTCGAACGGGAGAACACGACGTCGTCGGCGACGAGGACGTCGTAGGCGTTGAGTTCGCTGACGTGGCACAGGTGCACCTGGCCCAGGTTGCGGAAGCTCTTGATCACGTCGGCGTCGTCGTCGTCCACCACCAACAGGACCCGCCCGCCGAGGTCGGCAGCTTCGAGGAACGCCACCGCGGCCTTGGTCGAAGGCCCGTCGAAGGACCATGCGTCGACGACGAACAGGTGGCCGTCGGCTGCCCGGTCCGACAGGGCGGCGTACAGCGCGGCACGGATCATCTTCTTGGGTGTGCGCTGGGCGTAGCTACGCGGCTTGGGGCCGAGGGCCACACCACCACCGCGCCAGTGCGGCGCACGGATCGTTCCCGCACGGGCTCGACCGGTGCCCTTCTGACGCCAGGGCTTCGCGCCGCCACCGGCGACCTCGGCACGGGTCTTGGTGCTCTGGGTGC
>DASSYG010000220.1:0-2622 GCA_035703405.1 Acidimicrobiales bacterium
GGAGCCGCCCCGGCGTCGGTCGCCGACGACACCGTCGCCTTCGTTCGAGCCGGCCTCGCTGCGCTCCGCCACGCCGGCACGCCCGCCGATTCGACGGGACGGTCTGCAGACACCCTCGACACTGTCGGACACGCCGACATCGTGGGTCTCCCCGCGGGTGCGCCACCCCGACCTCCGGGTGCGCTGGCGGCGACGATGGCGCCGTCGATGCCGGCGATGTTCGCCTCAGCGGTGCCCGCTGTCCCAGTACCGCAGCGGTTGCCAGCATCTCGGGGTCGGTCCTTCGGCTCGGTTGCCCGGCTCACGGCTGCATCGTTCGGGCTGACAGCGGTCGGGTTCGTCGGCGGGATCACGGGGATCGGCGGGTCCACCCTCCACCTGCTGCTCGGCATCTCCCTGGTCGGGCTCCTCGCGTGGTCGGTCCGAGCGGTCGCACCAGCCCGGTTGGCGTCCCGACGGCTCCGGACGCTGCTCGGGGTCGCCGTCGTGACATCCGTCGTCGCGCTCGTCGCCGGGCCACTGGACCTCGACACCGCGGTCGCCGCCCACATCGCGCTCGCCGCGCTCCTCCTGGTCGGCTCTGGGACCGCGACGGCGGCTGTCGTTCGAGCCAGTCGCACCATGACAGTCGCTTCTCATCCCATATAGACGTCTCCCGAAGGTGCTGCGTGAATGGCGCCGCCATCTGCGGGTAGGGGTTCGGTCGACCACGGAGCCTCGATGAACGCAGCAAGTTGGACGATCGGCGATCGGACGGGTCGGGCACTCCGGCAACTCGACCGCCCCCCACCTCCACTTCCAGCTCATGGACGCCGCCGACCCCCAGCGCGCCCTGGGGATCCCGTGCGCGTTCGCCGACTACGAGGTGCTCGGGCGCGACGAGCGCCATCACGTCCGTGCAGGCATACCCGATCGTCACGAGCGGATCTGCGCCCACCCCGAGCATGAAGACAACGGAACAGAGCAGACCTCATCCGGCTCCGAGGGGTGACGACTTGACCCATGCGACGAAGTCAACCTGCTCGTGCCCCAATGGCTTCAAGCGTCGGTGAAGGCGATCATCGGCATCCGGTCCATCATCGAGCGGCGTCCCTCGTCGGTTCCGTCGTAGCTGTTGCCCATCATGTCGAGAAGCTGACGAGATGCGCCGGGATGTTCGGCTTCGTAGTGGCGGAACCGTTGCGCCGCCTCGTCGGGATCGAGGAATCGCTGCGTCGGCGTCCATCGGCGGTTTCCGACCTGGATCAGCGTCGCCGGATCCGCCTTCAGGTTCCGATACCAGTCAGCGTCCGGCCCGGTTCCGGAGCAGACGATGTACTCGTGGGTGGTCCTGTCGTGCTCAACGACCTCGACCGGGCTCTGGTAGCTGCGACCGGACCTGCGGCCCGTGTGGCTGATCAAGACGATCCGTTCGCCGAGCACGAAGCCGAGTCGCCAGCGGAACACATACACAGGTATCCGCAACAGGTGCTTGAACGCACCCGACGGCTTCTGACGAAAGCTCCACGAATCGGGGAATCTCATCGATCGAGCTTACGGCCCGCCCCTCACCGGCACGGTTCCGCTGGGTGCGCATGAACCCGAATCTGAGCCTGAGCCAGGGCCTTCCCGGCACCACGGTTTGTTGGTACGAGCACGTTTCACAGCGTCGTAGATCGGTTGGCCCCGCCGGTCCCTTGTCAATGGAGGATGGCGAGAAGGGGGCTTTGCTGTGGATGTGCTGTTGGAGCGCGGCGCCGGGATCGACATCGGCAAGAACGAAGTCGTCGCGTGTGTGCGGACCCCGGGACTCGGTGGTCGCGGTCGCCGCAAGCAGACGCGTACCTTCGCGACGTTCGCCGGTGACCTCGAGGCGATGGCGGGTTGGTTCGCTGACGAGGGTGTGACCGAGGTGGCGATGGAGGCGACCGGTTCGTAGTGGAAGCCGGTCTGGTACGTGCTCGAGGACCGGGCGTTCGAGCTGAAGCTGGTCAACGCGCACCACCTCAAGATCCTCCCGGGCCGCAAGAGCGACGTGCTCGACGCCGAGTGGGTCGCCGAGCTGCTCGAGCACGGCCTGTTGCGCGGGAGCTTTTTGCCGCCGCCGGTGATCCGGGACCTGCGCGATCTGACCCGCTACCGCAAGCGGTTGATGCAGACCCACACCCAGGAGTGCCAGCGCATCCAAGGGACCCTTGAGGATGCCGGCATCAAGCTGGACTCGGTCGCGTCGGACGTGCTGGGGGTCGGGCCGAGCGATGCTGCGTGCCCTCATCCATGGTGAACGCGATCCCGAGGTGCTCGCCGAGATGGCCAAGGGCAGGCTCCGCAAGAAGATCCTCGATCTGCGTCGGGCACTGCGCGGCCGGTTCTCGGATCACCACGCGCTGTTGATCGGGATGAGCCTCGACCACATCGACCACCTCGAAGCGACCATGGCCCGACTCGATGACCAGCTCGACACCGTGTTGGTCACGGGCCCGCTCAAAGGGAGCCCGGCCTCGGGACTGTCAAGAGAACGGTGTAACTGGGGTTGGCGGTTTCAGTGGTTGGTGGTGAAGAGTCGGTCTTCGAAGGTGATGGCGAAGGCGTTGAGTGCGGGCTTCCAGCGGTTCATCCAGCGGGCGGCTCCCTTGCCGGTCG
>DASSYG010000071.1:0-6879 GCA_035703405.1 Acidimicrobiales bacterium
AGATCGTCCGTCTGGTTGCCAAGGTGCCGACCCTGGCCGCCTGTGCCCACCGCTTCAGCGTCGGCCAGCCCTTCGTCTACCCGGACAACACGCTCGGCTTCGCCGCGAACTTCCTTTCGATGATGTGGAAGATCGCCGAACCCCACTACGAGGCCGACCCGGTGCTCCAGCACGCCCTGGACGTGCTGTTCATCCTGCACGCCGATCACGAACAGAACTGTGGCGCCGCGGCGATGCGCGTCATCGGTTCCGCGCACGCCGACCCCTATTCGGCGTGTGCCGGTGCAGCCGCGGCGTTGTACGGCCCCCGCCACGGCGGGGCGAACGAAGCGGTGATCCACATGCTCACCGAGATCGGTTCGATCGACAATGTCGACGCCTTCGTCGCCGATGTCAAAGCGGGCAAGGGCCGCCTGCAGGGATTCGGCCACCGTGTCTACAAGAACTACGACCCCCGAGCGCGGATCATCAAGGACATCGCGTACGAGGTCTTCGAGGTCACCGGCAAGAATCCGCTGCTCGACATCGCCCTCAAGCTCGAGGACGTCGCGCTGAACGACGAGTACTTCGTCTCGCGCCGGTTGTACCCGAACGTCGACTTCTACTCCGGGCTCATCTACCAGGCGATGGGATTCCCGACCGACACCTTCACGGTGCTCTTCGCGATTCCGCGCGTCTCGGGATGGTTGGCGAACTGGCAGGAACTGCTCGAACAGGACCAGCGGATCGCGCGTCCACGCCAGCTCTACGTCGGTAACGAATCCCGCGACTACGTCGCGATCGCCAACCGCTGAGTCGGCCCGACGTCATGGCGTCGTGACGGCCATGTCCGTGGCGACCGAGTCGGCTCCGGCTCGGTACTTCGTCAACTCCTGGGCGGCCCGGACCGGCCAACGGGTCGCGGCACGCGCCATCGACTCGTTGATCGCGTTCGGCTGCGTCGTAGCCGTGATCGTGATCGGCCCTCATGGTCGACCACTCGGCCAGGACCTGATCATCGTCGCGCTCGTGGCCACGATCGAATCGATCGCCATCTCTCGGACGGGAGCGACGCCGGGTATGCACGTCCTCGACCTCCGCGTCGCGTCGGTGGGACGGGCCACACACCCGAACCTGCTGGCGGCGTGGCGCCGCACGATTCCTGTCGCGTTGTGCTACCCGATCTTCCTACCGGGGCTGTTCAGCGTGCTGGTGATGCCCGTCGTGTTGTTGATCTCGATCGGACTCTCCCCACTTCGGCGCGGCTTCCACGATCGCCTGTCGGGAACCGTCGTCGTCCAGAACGACGCACCGGCACTGATCACCGAGGACGACATGACGGCCTGGTGGCAACCCGACCAGGGCGTGGTCATGTCGCCCTGGGGCCGGGTTCCGGACCTGTTCGATCGGCGACGTGCTCGGGCGCACCGCATCGACGGGGCATGGTGGCTCGCGGCGCTGATCATGGTGACGACAATCGCCTCGGTGGGGATGCGGGATGTTCCGAAACTCTGGTTGTGGTCGACCGCCGCCTGGCTCGTTGCCGCCACCATCGATGAGGCCTGGTGGATCTCGAAGCGTGGCGCGACTCCCGGCCACACACATTTCGGCTACCGGGTTGTCGATCTGACGACCGGAGAGGCACCGACCCGATCACGGGCCGTGTTGCGAGCGGTCGTACTCGCTCCCCTGCTGTACATCCCGCCGTTTCAGCTCCTGCTCGCGCTCTGGGTCCGGGCATCGACGCTTCACCGCGGACCCCACGATCTGCTCGCGAACACGATCGTCGTGGAGCCAGGTCACGTGCCGCATTCGTTCGTTCCCGCCCCGGCACCCCTGACGTACGTGCCGGTCATGGCCGTTCCCGGTCCTTATCCGGTCGGCGTCCACCCTCCCGGACCGTCCCCCGCGCTGCCGCCGCCGTACCTTCCCCCCATGGCCCTTCCGCCTCCTCCACCCGGGCCACCGTCACCGCCGCCGCACATCCCCGGGCCGTTCTGACATGGCGTATCCGTTCCGGGACGAACAGCCCACCCGAGGCACGACCTGGGGCACGTGGAGTCTGCTTCTCGCGTGCACCCTTGTCTTCGCCTTCGCCCAGCCCAAGGCGATGCAGGGACTCACCCACGGGCTCACCGTCGCCTCCGATGCGTCGGCCGAACTCGAGATCCAGAGCTTCCAGGATCGTTGGGCGCTCGTCCCGTGCGAGGTCACCCACAACCAGAGCATCACCGACGGTGCCGCCTGCAACGGCTACCCGGTCGACCAGCCCGGCGCCTATGCCGACAAGAACGTGTGGTTGCCCTTCGTCACCGCGCTGTTCCTGCACGCCAATGTGCTGCACCTGTTCGGCAACCTGCTGTTCCTGTGGGTCTTCGGACGAGGACTCGAAGAACGCATCGGGAGCGTCGGCGTCATCGGGCTGTTCCTGGCAGGAGGGATCGCCGCGTTCCTGGGGTACATCGCGTTGGCGCCCGAGAGTTCGGCTCCGGTCCTCGGCGCGTCGGGAGCGGTCGCCGCGATCATGGGTGCCTACCTCGTCCTGCAACCACGCCGACGCCTGCTGAGCTTCGTCTACGCGGCCGGCATCCAGGTCGTCTACCTCCCCGCGTGGGCACTGCTTGCATTCTTCTTCGTGTCACAGTTCTTCACGACCGCGGGGACGCGGGTGGCGTGGCAGGCGCATGTGGCAGGAATGGTGTTCGGGATGGCCGTCGCCGCGCTGTGGTGGTGGCGTGAACCCGCACTCGCCGGGACCGGGCCGGAACCCGACGATGGGGCCCGTGCCGGATCGTCGGTCACCGGCGGCGACGGCTCGTCGCACGGCGACCTCTCGGTCACCTGGTCCGACGTCCTGCCGGATCGACCGCCTATGGCGGTGCCGGCGACGATCGAGGTCAGCGGTCTGCCAGGCGCCGCACCGGCAGGCGTTCCTCCGGTGCCACCAGATCGAGGCGAACCCGCACATCGGTGACACTCGCTCGCCCGGCCGACACGATCACCGGGTCCAGGACGATCGCCGCGATCTCGGGAAAGCTCTCTGCCGTCACCGAGAGCTGCTGCAGGAGCTGCACGACCGACTCGACCGCCGCATTCGCGTCGACTCCGACCAGATGGGCCGATCCGACCTGGGGATCGGCGAATGCTCCGATCAGGCCTGCGCGTTCGACCATCGAATGGGCGTCGGTGTCCGAACAGGGCACCACCTGGACCGCCGGCGGCGTGGCGTCGGGGACGAACGCTCGATCCAACTCCAGGGTCAGCACGGCCCCGACCAGGTCGTTTCGGACCAGTCCGATCCGGACGTCGACACCGGATCCGGCCATCTGTTGGACCACACAAGTGTCCATCGCCTCGCCCAGCAGTGACTGCATCCGCGCGTACGCGCGTACGAGTTCGTCGGCATCATGCACGTCGACCGCGACCCCACCCGCCTCGGTCTTCGCCGGCCGGGCCAGTCCGGCGGCTTTGAGGGCCACGGGCCAACCGATCGTCTCGGCCGCAGCAATCGCTTCGATCGCCGAATGCACGACGATCCGATCGACCAGAGACGCTCCCGCCGCGGCGACCACCCGAGCGGCGATGTCGTGGTCGAGCCAACCCGAACCTGTGAGTCGGGCTTCGTCCACCACGGCGTGCAGCTCGTCGATGAAGACCAGGTCGGTCTCGGGCAGGCGACCGGGGTCTCTCTCGAGCCATTCGCCGTAGCGGGCGATCCGACCGACGGCGCGCACGGCGGATTCGGGAAAGGCGAAGACCGGAACTGCGGAAGGCCGGGGCGGGTTCGCCCGTGGTTTCAATCCGAGGTAGGTGGCGACCACGGGCACCGGTGACCCTGCGGCCGCTTCGATGATGAGGGGCTCGAACGCGTCGATAGCGCCCGGAGTCGACGGCGTACACAGCACCAACACCGCGTCGACCCCGGGGTCGTGACACAACACTCCCAAGGCGTCGGCGAAGGTCGCGGGGTCGACGTCGAAGCCCAGATCGACCGGGTTCGCGCGTCCCGCGTACGACACCTCCGCGGGCACCAGGTCGACACCGGACGCGGCATCCAGTGCCAGGACGGCGGGACTGCGAGCATTCGACAGGATGGCCAGGCGTCTGCCCCGGGCGATCGGCTGATGGGTGAGCACGAGGGCGACGTCGAGCAGTTCCGACAACGTGTCGACCCGGATCATGCCGGTCTGGGTCAAGAGCGCGTCGATGTTGCCGGTGAGGGGCAGGCCCGTCCCCCCCGAATCCAGCGGAAGCGCTCCCCCGCTCTTGACCGCGACGACGGGTTTCGCTCGGGCCAGATGCCGGGTGGTGCGGGCGAAGGTCGACGGATCACCGAAGCTCTCCAGGTACAACAGCACGAGGTCGGTGTCGTCGTCGTCCTCCCAGTAGCTGAGCAGGTCGCTGTTGGACACGTCGGACTGGTTGCCGAGCGAGACGAACGTCGAGATCCCCAGGCCGCGTCGGGCGGCGTGCTCGATGATCGCCGCTCCCAGGGTCCCCGACTGCGACGACACGCCGATCGTGCCGGGCCGCGGGTGGACGTCGACGAACGTGGCCTTCAGCTCAACGCCGTCCGCGGTGTTGATCACGCCCATCGAGTTCGGCCCGAGTACCCGCATCCCCCAACGACGGGCCCGGGCCACGACGGTACGTTCGAGTTCGGCGCCTTCCTCGTCGAGGTCCGAGAACCCGGCGCTGATGATGACGAGGGCGTGCACGTGACGACGCGCACAGTCGGTGACGACTCCGGCGACCGCGTCCCGGGGCACACAGACCACGGCAACGTCGATGTCGTCGGGAACGGCGGCGATCGACGGCCATGCCCGGACTCCTGCGACCTGGTCGGCTGCGGAGTTGACCGGGACGACCGTTCCGGTGAATCCGCCCTCCAGGATGCTACGGAACACGAGATTGCCGATCTTCTCGGGGCGTCGCGACGCGCCGATCACCGCCACCGACCTCGGCGCCAGCAGCCGGTGGACCGACTTGGAGAACGCGGCCTGGGCGCGTTCGGATACCAGACGCCGGGCCTCGTCGGTCGGCTCGATGCCCAAGGTGACCTCGATCACGCCATCGGCGAAGTTGCTGCGCACATCGAACCCGGCACGGGCGAACACCGACAACATCCGCCGGTTCTCGGGCAGCACCTGGGCGACGAATCCGCTCAAGCCGGTGACGCGTGCCGCCGCGGCGAGATATTCGAGCAGGATCGTCGCCACCCCTCGACCGCGATGTTCCTCGTCGGTGAAGAACGCGACCTCGGCGACCTCGGTCGTCGGGTACCGGTCATAGCGGGCGACGCCGACGAGCTCGGCGCCGATCAAACCGATGAAGGCCATGCGATCGACGTAGTCGACCCGGGTGAGCCGTTCGAGGTCTGCCTTGCTCAGCGACGGCCGGGGCGAGAAGTAGCGGTAGTAGATGCTCTCGGGCGACTGCCGTGCATGGAAGGCCTCGAGCAGACCGGCATCTCCCGGGCCGATGGGGCGCAGGTGCATGGTTCCCCCGTCGGCCAGGAGTACATCGGCTTCCCAGGTGCCCGGTGCGTCCACGCCGATCCACGCTACGTTGTCCGACCATGGGTTGTCTGACCACGGGTTGTCCCGACATGGAGCAAGTACCGGCAGCGTCGCAGTTCGACATCGCCGGGCGCACCATCACGTTGCCTGTCCACATCCGTACGGCGCGCCAGTGGGCGACCACCTGGCTCGTTCCGGCCGCTGCGGTCCAGACCATGATCGACTATTCGGGGCTCGAGGTCGCGCAGCCCCTTCCCGGCAAGGCAGTCTTCTCGCTGGCGTTCGTCGACTACGTCGAGGGCGATCTGGACGCGTACCACGAGGTCGCGTTCTCGGTGCTCGTCCGGCCGCACGACGCGGCGGATCCCGCCACGGCGATGGAACAGGCTCGAGCGTTCGGAACCGGCCAGGTGGGCGCGTTCATCCACGATCTTCCCGTCGACCAGGAGTTCACCCGGGCCGCCGGAACGACCATCTGGGGCTATCCCAAGTGGATCGCCGAGATCGAGTTGACTCAGATGAACGGATCGACCGCGTGCAGCGTCTACTGCGACGGCCAGCACCAGTTCACGCTCCAGGTACGCGATCGAGGGCCTTTTCCTTTCCCCGCCGAGATGCCGCCGACCTATTCATGGCGCGACGGGGTGCTGCGCCGGACCACCTGGGATCTCGATGTGACCGGAGGCTCGGCCAGGCCGGGCGGGGCACGTCTCACCCTGGGCTCCTCGGGGCCGTTGGTACGCACGCTGCGGCGCCTGCGATTGCCACGTCATGCCCTGATGTCGGCGACGGCGCCCCGACTCGCTTCGGTCTTCGGCGCCCCCGAAGTGATCAGCGAGTCCGATGCCGCTGCACCGGAGCCCACCGCAACACCCGCCTGATCATCGACGGCCGGTTGCCGGCCGGCGCGTCCGGTCAGCCGTCGTTCTTGAAACGCTTGTAGTTCTTGACGGCCCGGCCGAAGCGGCGTTCTGGGGTCCGCCGGCCGTGTTCGTCGGCCCGCAGCGCCGCGGCCGCCGCTTCTTTGCGAAGTGACTCCCACGCGCTGAACCGTTCGAGCGATACCTGGTCGTCCGCCACCGCCGCTCGGACGGCGCAGCCAGGCTCGGACCCGTGGGTGCAGTCCCGAAAGTGGCAGGACGCGGCGTGCTCCTCGATCTCGGGAAAGACGGAGTCGACACTCGACTCGTCGGTCCAGAGGCCGACCTCGCGCACCCCGGGCGTGTCGACGAGCACTCCTCCGTCGGGGAGCGGGTGCAGCTCCCGTGACGTGGTCGTATGTCGACCCCGGTTGTCGGCGGCCCGAACAGCAGACACCACAGCGACGTCGCCCCCGATGAGCGCGTTCACCAGCGTCGACTTGCCCGCCCCCGACTCGCCC
>DASSYG010000309.1:0-7698 GCA_035703405.1 Acidimicrobiales bacterium
GACAGCGTCGCCCCACTCAGATTCGCCCCCGCCAGATGGACCCGGTTCAGCACCGACCCGGTCAGGTCACAATTCGCCAGGTTCGCCCCGGCGAAGTCGAATCCGGTCAGATCCGTCCCCGCCGACGGGGTCGGGCAGTCCGCGCCGGAGAGCATCACGGTACCCACCGAGCGTGACTGGTTCGCCGCGAGTCGATAGGTCGTGCCCGTCGCCGGATCATTGCCGGCCGCGCCGACCGTCCGAGACTGGAAGCGACCCGAAGGATCGAACACCGTCACGCCGTAGTCACCAGCGGGCAGATCATCGAACGTGAATCCGCCGTTTGAACCAGTGGCCGTCGATCGGACCGCCTGCTGGGTCGCCCGATCGAAGACCGCCACCCAGAAGCCGGATCGATCCGAGCCGACACCTCCGATCGACCCGGACAACGTCGCCCCCGGCGACAAGGTCACATCGACCCCGGATGTCGTCGTGGTGCCGTCGACGACGACCGGCGTTGCCGCAGAGCTGGTCGTGGCATCACCGGTGTAGGACGACGCATACGTGGGGCCGGACACGGCCACGACGATGGTGCGAGCAGACAAGCCGGCGAAACCGTAGCTGCCGTCGCTCGCCGTGGTCGTCGACGCCACCTTGTCGTTGGTGCGGTGGTCGCGCAGGGTCACCGTCGCATTCGCGATGGGACGTCCCGATCGACGAGCCACTGTGCCCTGGATCCCGCCGGTCGGGGCGCTGATCGTCGCCTCGAGCACTGCTGGAGCGGACTTGTCCGCGTGCACGGCCGTCGCGGTTGCCCAACTCGCCGAATCCTGCCACCAGGAGCCATCCCCGAAACGCACCCGGTACTCGCCCGCGGCGAGATCGTCCGAGCCGAAACGGAACGCTCCCACGGAGTTCGTGGTGGTGATGGCCACGATCGACGGAGACGCATCGCTGAACGCCGTGACCGTCACTCCTTGGGGAGCCGCGCCACCACCGACCACCGCGACCGTGCCCGAGAGCACCGTCGCGTCGGACTTGCACGCGCTGAACAGCCCCATGGTGCATGCCAGCAACAGTGCGATGAATGCCACGCGCGATCGAAGCATCGGACCCCTCCCTCGTCGGTTCGCCACGAGCCTAGAAGATCGGTCGTCGGGGACGAAGAGAACCGGGTTGCGCCACAATGGTTGTGACTCCATTTCGATGCCACGGCATCGAGACGACCAGGAGGAGCGCCGACCGGTGATCCATCACATTTCGGTTCCCGCCCACGACACCCGCCATGTCGCCGAGGTGCTCGTGGAACTCTTCGACGGCGAACTGAGCGCGTTCGGTCCCTACCGGGACTCCTACATCGCCTGGGCGTGCGACGACGTCGGCGCCGCGATCGAGGTGTACCCGGTCGGCACCGAGATGGTCCCACCCGACGGTCCCGGCCAGGCGCAGTTTCGTCACGACCCGAACGCGTCGGGTTCCACCGCCACCCACGCCACGGTGTCGGTCGAGCGCACCGCGGAGGAGATCATCGCCATCGGCGAGCGGGAAGGATGGCGGGCGGTCCGGCTCTCGCGCGGTCCGCACGACGTGATCGAGCTGTGGCTCGAGAATCGGGTCATGCTCGAGTTGATGACGCCCGAGATGACCGCCGATTACCTGGCCGCGGCCCCGAAACGCCGTTGATCCCCGCGCTCGGGTGAGTCGTCAGCCGACGGCACCGGCGTAGGCGGGCAACACGTCGGATGCGACGATGCCCGCCACCTGGGGCTCCGACCAGGTCGCGGCGCGCGCCGTCAGCTCGGCACCGACGTCGACCCGCTCGTCGGGTCGGGAGCTGTTCAACGAGTCGAGCCAGATCGAGTGCACCGTCATGGGGACCTCGAGGTCTGCCCGGCCGAGTTTCGCGACCGGCCCGTCGGCCAACGCCCCGGCGTCGAACACCCACAGCTCCACCCCTGACGAGGTCTTGGTCTTGTCGTCGCTGAACACCACGACGACCAGGTGGCCGTCGGCCGCGCCTTTGGCCGTGCCGTTGCGGGGCACGAACGTCGGCGTCCAGGCGAACCGGTCTCCGGCGAACCGGTAGCCGTCGACGATCCGACCCGCGTCGTGGTCGATCCGCACGAGACTCGAAGGGATGCCCTTCCAGGGCAGGTCGTCGAGCGCGACCAGCCGGTGGGGGTAGTCGGTGAATCCGTCGTACACCCGTTGCACCGCGAGGTCGGTGGGGAATCCCGAGTTGACGTGGAAGAGGTCGCCGAGCGTCGTGGCCGGCGTGTTGGGGTTGCGGGCGGTCAGCCCGCCGGTGCCCCACGTCCACTCGTCGTGGAACGTCGACTGGTCGACCAGGTCGCCGGTGGCCGAGTCGATCTCGTAGCGACCGACGACGCCGGCGTCGTAACACACCGGGGTGATGGCGTTGACCAGGTCTTTTCGCACCGCCGCGTGGGTGTCGGGGTGGGTGTCGTAGGGCTGGATCCATTCGGCGAAATCCGACGCCGAGGTGTGCGGGACGTGCACCACCAGGCGCCCCTTGGTGCTCGCGTAGTCGACCATGAAGTGGCCGACCTCCCGGGGCACGGTGGCCATGCGGGCCGTGGCCGTTCCGGTGGTGCGCCGCAGCTCGTCGCGGTCGACGATGAAGAAGTGCGAGTCGGGGCTCGGCGCCCTGAACGTGCCGGCCGCTTTCGAGTTCGGCGCGGAGGCCAGCTTCTCGAATTCGATCGTGCCGGCCGCATCGACGATCACGAGGTGGTGCCGGGTCACCGCGATCTGGTGCGCGTTCTGGGTGAGCACCAGTGGTTGCCCGTCACCCAGCACCAACGGCACCCGTTTGATCGTGCCTTCGCCCGACCAGCAGAGCACCTCGAAGTAGCCGGCGGCACCAGGGATGATCGACAGCGACACGCCGTAGTACTCACCGGTTTCGGGGTCATAGGGCGGGTGGGCGCTCGTGATCATCATCGGGCAGAGCTGCTGGTCGACCGCGGGCGTCGGGGTCATCGAGCGATAGTCGGCGAGACGACCCAGCGGACCGACCGGAGCGAGGCTGGCCGGATCGAACTCCCACGGGCGGCCACCGTCGACTGTGGCGAACAACCGGTTGCCCTCCATGCGCACGAACGCCGTGTTGGGTTGGTCCTGCAGTCCGAGCTTGCCCAGGCGCAGCATCCCGTGAGAATCGAAGCGGTAGTCGGTGTCGGCGAAGGCCTGACCGAGCAGGTAGTCGGTCGACCGCAGCAGCTTCGAAGTGATCCGCGGCGTCGCACCGGCGAGGTCGACCCGCCAGACGAGTGGGTCACCACTCAACCCTGCATCGTCGGGGCCGAGGGCGAGCGACTGGAAGAACACGTGCCCGGCAAGCCCATCCGGCAGGGCGCCATCTAGGAGGTCGAGTGCGGCCTCGGAGGTCTCGGTGGTGACCTTCCGATTGAACGCGGCCGGCATCCGGGCCCAGCCATCACGGCCCGTCGGCAGCGTCGTCCCCAGCGTGTTGCTCGCTCCACGGCTCCCCGAAGAGGGATTCGACGACGAACAGCCGTAGGTCGACCAACCCAGGGTGGCCACCCCACCGGCGGCCCCGAGTCCGGTCAGAAAATCTCGCCGTGTCACCATGGTGTAGGTCCTTGGTCGGTCACGGGTGAACAGTGTAAACCGCCCACCGGATCCGGCAAGGGTGGTGGTTGAAGCACCATCGTTGGTGATAGTCCTCGAGTGTGATCCTCCATCACCTCGTGGTGGCGTCGGCCGCGCTCGGAGCCGCAAGTTGTTTCGCCGTCTCCAATGTCATCGAACAGCGCAAGGCCGCACAGGCACCCTTGCAGCCGTCGCTGGGGATCGCATTGCTGTGGCATCTCGCCCACCAACCGATCTGGTGGCTCGCCATCGCCGTCGATTTCGGCGGATTCGGTCTGCAGCTCCTCGCGCTCGGCCTCGGTGAAGTCGTGTTCGTGCAGCCGCTGCTCGTGACGTCGTTGCTGTTGTCACTGGTCATCGGCGCCGTCGCCGGCTCTCATCGGCTGTCGCGCGCAGATCTCGGCTGGGCGCTGGTGTTCGCGGTGTCACTCAGCCTCTTTCTGGTGGCTGCACGCCCGAGCGACGGGGTCGCGTTGCGGCCCATCGGTGCTTGGATTCCCGTATTCGTGGTGAGTGGTCTGCTCGTCATCGGTTGTGTGCTCGTCAGCCGACGGCCCGCCCGACGTGCGGTGGCGCTCGCCGCCGCGGCGGGTTTGCTGTTCGGCGTCAGCTCCACTCTGATGAAGGGTTTCGCCCACCAGGTCGCCCACGATCGCTTCGGTCTGTTCGCTCATTGGCAGGTCTATGCGATGGCTGCTGCGCTGGCGGCCGGCTTCCTCATGATGCAGACCGCCTTCCATGCCGGAGATCTCCGCTCGTCGCTCCCGGCGGTCGAGCTGGGCGAACCGCTCGTGGCGAGCACACTCGGGGTCGTCCTGCTGCACGAGCACCTCCACGTCAACAGCGCAGCCGCCGGTGTGCTGCTCACTGTGACGATCGTCGCCATGGTCGCCAGCACCATCCGTCTCGCCCAGTCGACCGCGGCTGCCAAGGCCGAGATCGCGTCGCGGGCTCCAGACCGCCGTGGCGCCGCCTTCCACGGACCGCCACGGTCAGAAGTGCTCCGCCAGGGGACCGACCGAAACCACTGATTCGAGATGTTCGGCCAGCAGTGGCAGTGCCGCGAGGGTCGCCTGCCACGAATCCGGGATCGACGCAGAATCGGAATCGTGCAGGAGTACCGTGCCGCCGGGCTCCAAGCCACGCAGGACCGTGGTGGTCACCGATTCACCGGTCGCGTCCCGGGCCCAGTCCTTGCCCCACGCGCTCCACAGCACCGGCTGCAGCCCGAGCCTGCGCGCGGCGATGACCGACCCGAGCGACAGTTCGCCGTAGGGCGGGCGGAACCACCCGGGGCGTCGACCGATCACGTCGCCCAACGTTTCGAGCCCCGCGGTCAGGTCTCGTCGGACCGCGGCCGGGGTCATCAGCAGGTGGCTGTGGTGGGTGTCGCCGTGGAGTCCGATCTCGTGTCCCTGCTCGTCGATCTCGGCCAGCAGCTCCGGGGCGCGTCGCACCATCGAGCCGAGCACGAAGAACGTCGCCGACCAGCCCAGCCGGTCGAGCTCGTCGAGGATGCAGGGTGTCGACTTCGGGTCGGGCCCGTCGTCGAAGGTGATGGCCACGTGACTCGGCCGGCCGATGCCTTTGAGGCGAGGCAGCAGCGCGACGGTCGGCCGATCCAACCAGGTCGCCGCCGGGGCGACGTGTGCGAACACCCCGAGGGCCGCAGCACCGGCTGCGACTGCCCCTTTCACGCGGACTGCCTCTGGTGAGAGTGCGACCACGCCCGGGTGGGGCGGTCGGCTTCGACGATCTGCAGCAGCGCGCTTGCCGGGTCTGGGCGAACGACTCGCCGGGCTTCGCCGATCAGTGCCCTGCGGTCCGGGCCGGCGGTCGTGACCGCCTCGAGCTGTTCGGCCAATGCCGTTCGGTCGCGCGCGTACCGGGTCACACCCGCCGCCGCCATGGCGTGCGCGTTGTCGGTGCCGTGGGCCGGGATGGGCCGGTAGGTGATCACCGGCAACCGGGACGCGAACGCCTCCATCGCCGTCAACCCTCCCGCGTTCTCCACCAGCACGTCGGCGGCGTCCATCAACGCGGGCATCGTGTCGACAAAGCCCAGTACGTGGGATGGATCCGAAACGCGTCGACGTAATCGTCGGACGAGGCGAGGGTGATCGCCCCCGACCACGACGGGGGTGATCCCACCGGCCTGGTCGAGGTCGGTGACGGTGGCCTCGATGTCTCCGACACCCCAGGCGCCGGCCACGACCAACGCCATCGTCTCGTCGTCTCCGAAGCCGAGCGCGGCCCGGGTGGTTGCCCGGCGCCAGGGGTCAGGAGCGAAGCTCGGGTCGACGAACGGCCCGGTCACGGCCACCGGCGTGGACGTCATGGACCTCACAGTGGCGGCCGTGGTCGGATGCACCGTGGCATAACCCGACATCGCGTCGTGCAACCAGTAGGGATGGACGCCGAAGTCGGTGATGAACGTGAAGGTGGGCACATCGATGTCACCGCGTTCGATGAGCGCGCCGAGCACTTGGGTCGCCAGGTTGTAGGTCGAGACGATCGCGACCGGACGGACCTGCGCGACCTTGTCACACACTGCCCGCCGAGCCAGGCGGGTGTTGGTCGCATTGGCCCGCGCGAACAGCTCGGGTCGGTACCGCCAGAGTGCATAGACGGCGCGGTAGCTCCACATCGCGTGGCGGAGTTGGGCCCGGTAGACGCCGGCGATGAACCGTCCGTAGCCCCAGCGCATCGCGCCCAGCAGGTCGAACATGGGCGCCTCATAGCCGCGTCGCTCCAGCCGCCACGAGAGCTGCCGCGCCGCCCCGAGGTGGCCGGCGCCCATGCCGGCAGTGACGATCAGGATGGTCCTGACTGGGTTCGATCGGGCCGACTCGTTCGACTTCATGGGCACTTTTCCTGGTCGACGGGCGCTGACCTGCCAGTACTCGCGGCGTGGCGATGCACTCGCCGGGGACGTCGGTATCCTTCCCTCGACACCGGCCCACAAACCGGCGATCGGCGGGTCCATGACGTCCGCCCGCGAAGGTCCCAGGAACCCGAAGCATCGAATCGAACCCTCACCTAACCTCGGCCGATGACCTCATCGGGCCTGGTCGGGCGCCTCGCACTCGTCACCGTGCTGGTCGCGCTGACCGGTGGCTGCAGCTCGTCGTCACCCAAGGCAGCGCCGACCACTTCCAGCGCGGCCTGCCCGACGTCGGTCGACGCGTCGCAACTCGTCGACACCTCTGAGTTGCGAGCCGACAACGCATTCCTCGCCGACCTGGGAGTGCGACCGACCGGGAGTGCCGCGCAACAGCGGTACGTGAAGTGGATCGAAAAGCAGCTCGGAACGATCGACGGCGTGTCGATCACCCATCACGACTTCGCCATCGAACGGACCGTCGCCGAATCAGCGACGCTCGACGTGCGTACCGTCGACGGCTGGCAGTCCGTGCCCGTCGCTGCAGGGATCTCCCAAGCCCAGGGCACACCGGCCGACGGCACGACCGCGCCGCTCGTGAACATTCCAGAGGATCAACCCATCACCGCCGAGCTGGCGCAGGGGCGCATCGTGGTTCGTCCGGCCCCGCCGGGCGAGGTACCCCAATCGGTGTTCACCCTGCCGCTGGTCACCTGGTCGACGTTCGACCCGAATCACACCATCGACCCGGAGGAGCCGTTCCTCGGTGACTTCCTCAACTACAACGCCCGAGTCGAAGACCTCACCGCCGCGCACGACGCCGGCGCTGCCGGCATCCTCTTCGTCAAGGATCTCGACGATCACCAACTGGCCGACCATCTCGAACCCTACGAAGGCGTTCCCTCCCCGACTCCAGGCGTGTGGCTGGGGGCGGACGCGCAGCAGCTACTCGATGACGCGTTCGCGGCCGACCCGCAACCGCAGGCCCGACTCGTACTCGAAACCACGACCCAGGCGGTCACCACACGGTCGGTGTTCGCCACGATCCCGGGGGCGAGCCCAGCGCGGATCGTGATCGACTCCCACACCGATGGAACGAACGTCGTGGAGGACAACGGACCCATTGCGATGGTCGCCATGGCACGCTATTTCGCCGCGCTTCCGACGCGTTGCCGGCCCCGGACCATCGAGTTCGCGTTCAG
>DASSYG010000077.1:0-8230 GCA_035703405.1 Acidimicrobiales bacterium
CTCGCAGACCCCGACCGACCCGGCAACCGCGCCCCGAGTTGGCGCCCCGGGCCGGCGCCCCTGATCCCGCCCACCCCCGAGCGAACTTCGGGAGGTTCCGACGGAGAATCCGGTAGAACCTCCCGAAGTTCGAAATGCGGGACGGTCCCGCACCGGGCTGATGGAAGACTTGCCCCATGACCGGCTTCGAGCTCCGACGACCGACCGAAGCCGACATCCCGGCGCTGTACCGGGTGTCGATCCATGGCTATGGCATGGACGACTCCGACGAGGTGATCGCCCACGCGCAACGCGTCAACGAACTCGATCGGACCATCGGGGCCTGGGCGGATGGCGCGTGGGTGGGCTGCGCGAGCGCGTACAGCTTCGAGGTGACGCTGCCCGGCGGAGCTTGCGTCCCCACCGCCGGCGTCACCATGGTCGGTGTCGCGGCGACCCATCGACGTCGAGGGATCCTCACCGCGATGCTCGACTGGCTCCATGACGACGCCGTGCACCGCGGTGAGTCCCTCGCCGCACTCACCGCCTCGGAGGCGTCGATCTACCGGCGCTTCGGCTACGGCATCACCACCCAGACCTGTGTGTTGCACCTGCCGACCGATGCGGTCGACTTCGACCCTCCCGTCCCGCGTACGGGGACGTTTCGTCTGCTCGATCCGCACGACGACATCGCCCCGCTGGCCAGGCTCTACGACCGGGTCCGCCACGATCGACCCGGTTGGATCAGCCGGAACGCCGCCTTCTGGGAGAACGTGCGCCTCGACCCGCCCCACGACCGGGAGGGTCACACCTCGCTGCGCGCCGTGGTGCACCTCGACGAAGCGGGCGACGTCGACGGCTATGCCACCTGGCGAATCGCCGAGTCCACCGTGGCGAGGGTCGCCGACAACACCGTGCGCCTCGACGAGCTGGTCGGGCTGACCCCGGACACCGAATGCGCACTCTGGCGGTTCTGTGCCGAGATCGACCTGGTCACCACCGTGACCTGGCAGGCACCCGAGGCCGACCCGTTGCTGCGCTGGCGCCTGGTCGAACCCCGAAAGTTGCGCATCGAGGCGCCGAGCGATCTGGTCTGGACCCGTCTGCTCGATGTGACCAGCGTGCTGTCCGCGCGGACCTACGGTGCCGAGGGTTCACTCACGATCGGTGTGCGTGACGACCGGCTCGCCCAGACCGGAGGCAGTTTTCGCCTCACCGTCGATGAGCCGGGCGGTGTGGGCCGATGCGAGCGCATCGGCGACGCGCGCCTCGACGACGCCGATCTCGTCGGCGACGTGGCCGATGTGTCGTCGCTCGCGCTGGGCGCGGTCCCCGCGACGACGCTCGCCGCAGCCGGGCGACTCGCCGGCCTTCCGGACGCGCTCCGACTCGCGGACGCGCTGTTCGCGTCAGCGCCGCCCCCGAGTTGCTCCGTCGAGTTCTGAACACAGAACTGAGAGCCGCTCCGACTCGCCATCGGAGAGGCACACCCCAGCGCCCTCCCGAAATTTGTAGCGAAAGCCCGCCCACAGCGGCAGATCCCTACAAATTTCGGAGCGGCCTCACGGGACGAGGACGAGCTTGCCGGTGACGCGACGTTCGGTCAGATCCTCCAGGGCGCCGACGACGGCCTCGAGTGGCCGGGTCTCGGGTGCCGGTGGCTCGAGCCGGCCCGCGGCGACGTCGTCGAGCAAGTCGTCGAGCAGGGCCCGCTGGCCGGCCGGGTCCTTCATCGACCAGGCCCCCCAGTCCACACCGAGCACCGCACGATTGCGTAGCAGGATCTGATTGGCGGGCAACTCGGCGATCCCCGCGGGAAAGCCGATCACGAGGAGGCGACCGAACAGCCCCAGCGCGCGCAACGCCGCGATGCTCAGCGGCCCACCCACTGGGTCGAGGGCTATGTCCACGCCGCCGTCGGACCAGTCCCGTACCGCATGAACCAGTGCGGTGGCGTCGTTACTGGTATCGCCCTGGTCAGCTGCGGAGTCGTCGATCTCCCCGGCCGCATCGGAGCGACGGCCGGCTGCATCGAAGGCCACCGCGGCGCCTGCAGCAAGTGCCGCGGCCCGCTTTGCGGGCGTCGAGGCCACCGCGGCGACGTGCGCGCCCGCGGCACGAGCGACCGCGACGGTCGCCTGGCCCACTCCCCCGCCGGCCCCCAGCACGAGCACCCGTTCACCGGCTTCGAGGCTGGCCCGCTGATCGAGAGCGAACCGCGCGGTGCAGAAACTCTGGATGAACACCGCAGCGCGTGGAGCGTCCAAAGCGTCGGGGATCGGCACCGCGGCCACCGCCGGGATCACCGCCTGCTCGGCGAAGCCTCCCAGGCCGCACATGCTCACGACCCGGCGACCGACCAGGGTGCCATCGACACCGTCGCCCACCGCGATGATCGCCCCGGCGATCTCACTGCCCGGCACGAAGGGCACCGGGGGCTTGATCTGGTAGCGACCCTGGACGAAAAGTGCGTCGACGTAGTTGACCCCGGCCGCCTCGACGCGCACCACGACCATGCCCGGCCCTGCCACCGGGTCAGGGTGTTCCACGATCGCCAGTCCGTCCATCGGACCGATCTCGACACATTCCGCGACGCGCATGCTGGCCATCTTCCCACGTCGGGACGCCGACGCGGCTCGTCCCGACCCGGGTCCCGAGGCGAAACCTGGAGCGAAAACCCGTTCTCAGCAGCAATGAGCGACAAATTTCGGCGGCCGTCGGCCGTCGGCCCGGGCGCGTGCCGCATGCAGCGCGATTTCCGGTCATAGCTACCGGAAGTGCCCCGAGGTTCGGGGAGAAGGTGGGTCAGAGGCGGTCGACGATGGCCTGGGCGAACTCCGAGCACTTGACCGGCTCGACGCCGTCCAGCATGCGGGCGAAGTCGTAGGTCACGATCTGCTCGGTGATGGTCTTCTCCATCGCCGCGACGATCATGTCAGCCGCGTCGTTCCAGCCCAGATGCTCGAACATCAGCACGCCCGACAGCAGCAGCGACCCTGGGTTCACCTTGTCCTGGCCCGCATACTTGGGGGCGGTGCCGTGGGTGGCCTCGAAGATGCCGTGGCCGGTCACGTAGTTGATGTTGGCGCCCGGCGCGATACCGATGCCACCCACCTCGGCGGCCAGCGCGTCGGAGATGTAGTCGCCGTTCAGGTTCAGGGTGGCGACCACGTCGTACTCGGCGGGACGGGTCATGATCTGCTGGAGGAACGCATCGGCGATCACGTCCTTGATGACGATGCCCGCGCCGGGTTTGCCCTCGGGGATGACCTGCCAGGGTCCGCCGTCCAAGTCGACCGCTCCGAAGTGCCCGCGGGCCACTTCATAGCCCCAGTCGCGGAAGGCACCCTCGGTGAACTTCATGATGTTGCCCTTGTGCACCAGCGTCACCGATTTGCGGCCGTGTTCGATCGCGTAGTCGATCGCCGACTTGACGAGCCTTTCGGTGCCCGAGCGGGTCACTGGCTTGATGCCGATGCCGACCTCGACAGGTAGGTCGCGGCGGGGGGCGCCGATCGAAGCGAGCTCGTCCTGCCACCCGTCGGTCTGCTCTTTGGTGCCGAACCGGATCTTGGCGAGCAACTCGGGGAACGTCTCGTCGAGGAAGGCGAGGAACTTCGCGGCGTCATCGGACCCGGCAGTGAACTCGATACCCGCGTAGATGTCCTCGGTGTTCTCCCTGAAGATCACCATGTCGACGTCCTCGGGGTGCTTCACCGGCGAGGGCACACCGGCGAAGTAGCGGACCGGACGCAGACACACATACAGATCGAGCAACTGGCGCAGCGCCACGTTCAACGAGCGGATCCCTCCACCGACCGGCGTGGTCAGCGGGCCCTTGATGCCGATCAGGTCCTCACGGAAAGCCTCGACGGTGGCGTCGGGCAGCCATTCGCCGGTGGCGTCGAACGCCTTCTGCCCGGCGAGCACCTCTTTCCAGGCGATCGTCCGGCCGGTCTTCGCGGCAGCCGCGTCGAGCACGAGCTGGGTTGCCGGCCAGATGTCGACGCCGGTGCCGTCGCCCTCGATGTAGGGGATGATCGGGTCGTCGGGAACGTTCAGCGTGCCGTCAGCAGCTCGGGTGATCTGGGTAGCCATGCCGACGAGGCTAGCTTGTATCGAACTTGTATGGTCAATCGACCTGCCCTGGAGCTCTGCGGGGGTTTTCTGTGACGACTGCACCGAACCGAACGAGGTCGTGGTGGGGCTGGGGGTGGACCGACGCGGCGCTGTCGGACGTCGAGTGCCGACGGTACGCCTCGCTCGTACCCGGTGCCGCGACCGATCTGCTCCAGGCTCCCGCGATCGCCGACCTGAAGCTGCGGGCGCCGCGCATCGAGGCTCCCGCCGGCCTCGAAGCAACCCTCACCAGCGACCCGGCCGACCGTGCCAGTCACACCTATGGCAAGGCATTCCGCGACGTGGTCCGTGCCCTGCACGGTGACATGGGCTCAGCTCCGGATCTGGTCGCGTACCCGCGCACCGAGAACGACATCGTCGCGGTGCTGGACTGGGCCGGCGATGCCGATGTAGCAGTGATCCCCTACGGCGCAGGCTCATCGGTGGTCGGCGGCACCGAGTACGGCGGCGACGACCACAGCGGTGTGGTGTCACTGGATCTGTCGCGACTCGATCGCGTCCTCGAGATCGACCCGGTGAGCCGGGCCGCGCACATCCAGGCGGGTATCTACGGACCCGCGCTCGAAGATGCCCTCCGACCACGCGGCTATACCTTGCGCCACTTTCCCCAGAGTTTCGAGTTCTCCACGCTCGGGGGTTGGCTGGCCACCCGTTCGGGCGGGCACTACGCCACCAACCGCACCCACCTCGACGACTTCGTCGAGTCGGTGCGGGTCGTGACCCCGACGGGTGTGAGCGAGTCATGGCGCCTGCCAGGCTCCGGCGCCGGGCCGTCGCCGGACCGGTTGTTCCTGGGCTCGGAAGGCACACTCGGGGTGATCACCGAGGCGTGGATGCGCATCCAGGATCGACCCACGTTCAAGGCATCGACGTCGGTCAGCTTCAGCGACGTCGCCGAGGCCTTCGGAGCGGTCCGCTCGATCTTGCAGGCCGGGTGCACCCCGGCGAACTGTCGCCTGCTCGATCCGGGTGAGGCGGGACTGTCAGGCGCCTCCAGTTCCGGAGCATGGATCTTGGTCTTGGGCGAGGAATCGGCGCACCATCCGGTCGATGACGCGCTGGCGCTGCTGGTCGACATCGTCCGATCCGCCGGTGGGCGAGCCGCCGAACCGACGAACGACCGATCGTCCGCCGCGCGCGGCGACGACCATGAATCCGGAGACGGCTGGGACGGCGCCGCCGACACGTGGCGGTCCGCGTTCATCCGCATGCCCTACGTGCGCGACGCGATGGCCCGGATGAGCGTGATCTCCGAGACCTTCGAGACCGCCGTGACCTGGGACCACCTCGAGACCCTCTACCACGACGTGCGCAACGAGATTGGCGCGGCCATCACCGAGGTCACCGGCGCTCCGGGCCTGATCAACTGCCGGCTCACGCACTCCTACCCCGATGGCGCTGCACCGTACTTCACCGTCATCGCAGCCGGTCGTCGAGGGTCAGAGGTTGCCATGTGGGATGAGATCAAAGCGGCCGCGATGGAGGTGCTCACCCGCCATCGAGCCACCGTCACCCACCACCACGCGGTCGGCCGTGACCACCGACCGGGGTACGACCGTCAACGCCCCGACCGGTTCGCCGCCGCGCTGCGCGCGGTCAAGGCCGAACTCGACCCTGCCGGCATCCTCAACCCCGGCGTGCTTGTCGACCCGGGGTGAGACGCCGGTCTCATGGTGGTGTGGATTTCAGGACTCGATCCCGACCCCGGGCTCAATCCCGAACGAAATTTGTAGGGATCTGCCGCCGAGAGCGGGATTTCGCTACAAATTTCGGTGAGGGCGCACGGCCGGGAGCAGGTCGACGAGGGCCGATCGGCACCGAGTGAGGCGACGGTCCCCGTTTCAGACGTGCTGGTGGAGACCGACCCGGTCGTCGAGTGCTTCGATCGAGTCGGGACGGTTCATCGAATACAGGTGCAGCCCGGCCACGCCTTCGCTGCGCAGTACTTCGATCTGGGCGGCCGCGTGTTCGACCCCGAGCAGGCGGGTGGCCTCCGCGTCGCCATCGACCGCGTCGAGGCGACGCTGCAACTCGTCGGGAATGTGTGAGCGATTCATATCCGCCATGCGTCGCAGCCCCGCAACGTTGATGAAGGGCATCACGCCGGGCAGCAGCGGTTTGTCCACCCCCAGCGCATCGAGTTCGTCGCGCATACGCAGAAAATGATGCGGCTCCAGGAAGAACTGGGTGATGGCAAAATCGACCAGGTTCAGCTTTTCGACCAGATACCGACGGTCCGAGGCCCGGTCGGGTGAACGCGGGTGGATCTCGGGAAACGCGGCCACCCCGATGGTGAACTCGCCGACGTCACGGATCAACTCGATCAATTCGGTCGCGTACGTGAACTCCCCTTCGTCGGGAGAACCATCGGTGGGCGGGTCGCCTGCCAGGGCGAGCACATTTTGGATTCCGGCATCCCGATAGGCCTCGAGCAACTCGCGGATCTCGGCTTTGGACTGACCTACGCACGTCAGATGCGGCATTGCTGGGAACGGCAGGCGGTTGTTCAACTCGATCACGAGATCGCGGGTCGTCGCCCGCGTCGAGCCGCCCGCGCCGTAGGTCATCGACACGAACGTCGGCTCGAGCCCGGCCAGCACCTCGGTTGTCTCGTGGAGACGTTCGAATCCGGCCGGGGTCTTGGGGGGAAAGAACTCAAAAGACAGAGTCGGCCCGTCGGCGAAAAGGCCCGCGATGTGGGTCATGAGCGCGTGCAGTCCTGTCTCATCCCGAGTCGGCCGCAATGCCGACGGCGCGCTCGGCGGCAGCGACCGTGTTGACCATCAGCATCGCCCGGGTCATCGGGCCCACGCCTCCGATTCGCGGCGACAACCAACCGGCGACGTCGGCCACCTCGCCGGCGACATCGGAGATGACCTTGCGGCCCTCGAAGCTCACCCCGGCGGCGACCACGACGGCGCCGGGGGCAACCATGTCCGCGGTGACCAGCCCCGGCGACCCGGCCGCGGCGACGAGAATGTCGGCGGTGCGGGTGTAGGCCCCGAGGTCGGCCACGCCGGTGTGGACCACGGTGACCGCGGCGTTGGCGTGGGGGCGCTTCAGCGCCAACAGATTCGCCAGTGGTCGACCGATGGTCAGGCCCCGACCGATGATCACGACGTGGCGTCCCTCGATCGGCACGTCGTTGCGCACCAACAGCTCGATGATGCCGGCCGGGGTGCAGGCCACCGGGGCATCCACTCCCATGACCAGGCGACCGAGGTTGACCGGGTGCAGACCGTCGGCGTCTTTTTCTGGTCGCAGGCGGAGTACGACCGGTTCATAGGGCAGCCCGTTCGGGAACGGATACTGCAGCAGACACGCGTGGACGCGGTCATCCGCGTTGAAGTCGTCGACGGCGGCGTCCAGGTCGGCACGGGTTGCGTCCGCGGTGAGGTTCACCCCGTAGGACTCGATCCCCAGCTCTTCGCAATCGTCGTGCTTCATCGCCACATATCGGGCGCTCGGCCCATCGTCGCCCACGAGCAGTGTGCCGAGTCCCGGAGTCACGCCTCGCTCGTGCAACGCGGCGATCCGGTCGACGAGCTCGGCCTTCACTGCCGCTGCGGCGGCGTTTCCGTCCAACAGGAGTGCAGTCATGACTCAACGAGACTAGTGCCGGACCCAGCTGAGCCTGCGATGACTCACCCACCGGTGATGAGTAGCGACATGCCCAGGATCATCACGCCCGCCGAGGTCACCCGGTACCGGCCAAGACCTTCTCGCAGGAACAGCCAGCCCAGTAGCGCACCAAGAAGCACCGACGATTCCCGAAGCACCGACACGTATCCGATCGGGGCATCGCGGAAGGCGACGAGCACCATCGTGTACGCCGTGGGCATGAGGATGCCGGCGACGACCAATCGGCCCGGGTAGCGACGAATCTCCCGGACCACCGCCGGGCCTTTTCCACGGGCCAATCCCGCGACGTTGACCGTCACCGAAACCGCGACCGCGACCGCGTACCCATAGGCGACGCCCGAGGAGGCTTCCCGGGTGCCCATCGCGTCGATCACCTGATAGCCGCTGATCATCAGACCGGTGAACAACGCCCATCGGATCGAGGTGAACGTGGTGCCTCGGCCCATGAGCATCATCAGCGACATCGCCA
>DASSYG010000088.1:0-10860 GCA_035703405.1 Acidimicrobiales bacterium
CGACGGCTCAACGCCCGATGGGATCGACGCATCATCGCCGAGATCCGCGCAATCGTCAGGACGGATGAATCGGCATCCAAACGGGTACAGGACCTTTCCGAGTACGTCAGAAAAGAAGGTCTGCCTGTCCCTGAGAATCCCGAGCCGCTCCCACCGATCGACTCTGACGACATCCGGCTGGTGTGTTGGATGGCCGTGGAGCCGACTGCCCCGACCGCCCCTGAGGAAGCCGAACTCGCGGAACGGGCTCGAAGCAGGCTGTGACCGGTTCGCCGCTGCTCGACCATCTCACCCGTTGGGCGGCCGAGACGCCCGATGCGCCGCTGTTCACCTTTCCACCCGACCGTGGACGCGACCCGATCTCGTATCGACGCGCAGCCGAGCTGGTCATCCGCATCGCGGCGAGCCTCCGGGCGCGGGGGGTCGCTCCGGGTGACCGGGTCGTCGTGCAGGTTCCGAGCAGTCCCGAGAGTGTGCTGTTGTGTCTGGCGACCCAGTGGGCCGGCGGCGTGTTCGTGCCTCTGAATCCGGCGCTGGGCCCGGCGGAGACCGAGTTGCTCATCGCCGACGCGGATCCGACGGTGTCGGTCATCGGCACCGATGCAATCGCAGACCTCGTGGGCACCGGCCGCGGGCATGCCGGCGGCGAGCCATTGCACGACCTGTCTCAACCGGTACCGCGCGACCCCGACGATCCGGCCGCGATCATCTACACCTCGGGCACCACAGGACGCCCCAAAGGCGCCATCGTCACGCACGGGAACCTCGCCTCGAACGCCGAGACACTGGCGGTGAACTGGGGGTTCCGCACCGACGACGTGACCGTGCATGCGTTGCCGACCTTCCACGCGCATGGCCTGTTCGTCGCAGTGAACACCGCGCTCGTCGCCGGGTCGACGCTGCACTTTCTCGGTCGCTTCGATGTCGATCGGGTGATCGACGCCCTGGCCGGACCGGGCACCGTGTTCATGGGCGTGCCGACCTTCTACGGGAGACTGCTCGCGTCCGAGCGCTTCACCCGCGAGGTGGCCGGCGGGGTGCGCCTGTTCATCTCGGGTTCCGCCCCGCTCACCGAGAAGACCTTCGCCGAGTTCGAGGCCCGGACCGGCCAACGCATCCTCGAACGCTACGGCATGTCCGAGACCGAGATGATCGCCTCGAATCCCCTCCTTGGCGAGCGGAAAGCAGGCAGCGTCGGGTTTCCCCTCGACGGTGTGCAGCTCCGGATCCGTCGTGGTGATGACCCGGCCCAGCACCTCGCAGGCGCCGAGGAGCCGGGCGGCATCGAGGTGCGCGGTCCGAACGTGTTCACCGGGTACTGGCGGATGCCCGAGCGGCGAGCGAACGACTTCACCGACGACGGATGGTTCCGCACTGGAGACCTGGGCACCCTCGATCCCGACGGCCGCTTGCGGCTCGTCGGTCGCTCGAAGGACCTGATCATCTCCGGCGGCGAGAACGTCTACCCCGCCGAGATCGAGTCGGTACTCGACCAGCTTCCCGGCGTGGCAGAGTCGGCTGTGGTGGGGATGCCCGACGATGATTTCGGCGAGCTCGGCCTTGCCGTGATCGTCGCCGACCCCGACGGCCCCGAGCCCGATACGACCGCGCTCCTCGCGGCGCTGCGCGACCGACTCGCCCACCACAAGGTGCCCCGCCTGTGCGTCGTGATCGACGCGCTGCCCCGCAACGCCATGGGCAAAGTGCAGAAAGCGCTTCTCGGGGAACGATTCATCGACGTCTGGGCGCACCACGGGCAAACGATCACCGACTGAGAAAGTGCCGTTCCTCCACACTCGCCGGTCCATCGTCCCTGGGGTGGGCGCGATGGGAAGCGCGCCGTGGAAGGTCACGGCGGTCATCGTCGCCGTGACCGCGTGGCTTACCGCCCGAACCGTGGGGGGCGGGCGCGCCCGATCTCGGTGGCGCCATCGTCATCGGTGACGCGGCGACCGCTGACCGCGGGCCACCAAGGCACGCACGCCGAGGCCGATCACGGCCCCGACAGCGAGGTTCACCAGCGCGAGCGCGAACCCGGCGACTCCGGTAGCGACCGAGGCATCGTCGCCGGTCGCAACACCGACGCCCCACACGACCGCGATCACGCCGACCGTGACGGGCAGTGCGACTCGACGGGTGGCGAGCACCAACCCGATGAGCAGACCGACGGCGAGCAGGGTGGGGATCATGGCGCCACCGCTCCATGTCGCCGGGCCGGCGAAGACCTCGTACCGATCGCCCGGCTCACGTCGACAACATCCCTCCGGTGACGATGGTCGTCGCCCAATGGGCGGCGAGCACGCCGAGCACGCCGATGCCCGCGACCCGCGACGTCATGAACGCCGGCCCCCGGATCCGCCGGGAAATCGCCATGAGTTGCGCGATCACGGCGACGCCCACGAGCGCCGCGAACACGAGACCCGCCGGATCGTGTCGGGCGACCTCGGCCACACCGCCGCTGAGCAGTTCGCGGGCGATGTGGGTGCAGCCACAGAACGGGCACGGGAACCCGGTCGCGGTACGCAACGGGCACGGCGGAGTCGGAATCGACACCGCGTGCGCCGCCACCAGGGCCAGCCCGGTTCCCACCACGAAGAGCGAGGCGCGACCCGCGAGGGTCCCGTACGGCCGAGCCACCTCGGGCACGTCGGAACCGTCGCACCTGTCGGCTCGAGGTTGTTCGCCGGGGTCCGGCCAGGTCTGTTCGGCATCCACCGTGGCGGGAAACGCATGCTCCGCCCGGTCGGGCGGCTCGTCGCTACGTTGGGACAGGTCGGTCATGATTGCCGGCACCTCGGTGAAGGCGGTGCGGCCAGGCTACTTCCACCGGACGCGGAGCGACCGGAGGCTGCCGCGGTCACGCGCCGGTGCACGCGCGCACCGCCGGCACCACGGCGACGAGATCGCGATGCGAAGAGCTCATCGGTCCGATCCGTCACCGGGGAACGTCTCGAGACGCGCTGGACAGAACCTGCGGGTCAGCATGGTCGCGCCCCTGAGCGAGGAGGCCCGGACAGATCGATCGGCGTCCAGATCGGAAAGGCGATGTGCGCCACCCCCATCTCGTCGACCAGCCGGCCTTTGCGCTCGAGAGCCTGCAAGCACGGACGAGCCACTTCAGGGCCTCCGGCCATGAAGATGTAGTCGGCCACCGACAACAGCAGCGGCCCCGAGTCGACGTCGCCGGGCAGGACGGCCGCATCGACCTCGAGCTCGGGCCGACACGGATCGGACCGGTCGATCGGCCAACAGTGGTACACGACCCCTTCGGTCACCGACAGCACCCGGATCCTCATTCGGCCATCGCTCGCTCGCTCGTCACTCGTCCGGTACTGATTCGCACGGTGGGAGCACTTCCCGCATCGACGCGCATCGACAACACGTGATCGACCGGCGGACTCGCCGAGAACCCCCGAGCCGGCTCAACGTGGCAGGGTACCGACCGAACCGAGGCCACACGTCGCTGCAGGACTCGGCCCGGCCGGGCCCCGCGGGGCACCGGGAGTTCCCGATCAGCGAAGTCGACCACCTCCGCCACCGTAGAGCTGTGCTCCTCGGCAGCACGACCCGGCGACATGCCGCGACGGTCGAGGGCTGAACCGTGACCGCGGACCGGCCGGCCGTCGTCGCTCAAGCGTCGGGCGGCGGCGTGACGACCGCGGTACACATGGCGGCCAGGTCCGCGGCGAACTCGTCCGGGTTCGTGTCCAACACCGCATGCTCATCGACCCGCCGGGCCCGCTCGGCGGCCATCCCGGTCAGCAGCATGATCATCGCGACCACCCGCTCGCGTCGTTGCGCCGCGCGCCCCGGCGCCCGAGCCTCGATCTCGTCCAGCACCCTTGCCAGGTGCGCCGTGGTCGCCGCGTCGGATTCGACGCGCCAGGCCGCGAAGCGACCCCGGAGCTGCGCCACGATCCGCAGGTACGACCGTCCGCCGGCATCGTCGAGCAACGCGACGTAGGGCTCGACGAGACAGGCGACCAACTCGGTGACCGGCGGGCTGGCACCGAGCACCTGCCGTTGCCGGCCTCTTGCGGCGTCCACCGGCCCACCACGGCGACCGAGGATCTCGAGCACCAGACCCTCGCGGGAACCGAAGTGATACGAGATGGCCGAGACGTTGCGTTGCCCGGCGGCTTCGACGATCTGACGTGAGGTGACCCGGTCGACGCCGCCGTGGGCGAAGAGCCTTTCAGCTTCTTCCAACAGCCGGTCCCGGGTCGCCACAACCGGGACGGGCTCGTGTGGTCGTGCCGCATCGGTGCGCATGGTCATCTCGCCCACGCGGTGCCCGAACGTATCGTCACGCCGGATGCGCCAGCACCGACGATTCAGACCGGTCGGCCACCCGGGTGTCTCAGTCGCCCAGCGGGATCAGCGCGTTGGTGGGGATCACCTCGGGCACCCGCAGATCGTCGGGCAGCGCGGTGAACGCCGGGTACTTGCGCTTGGCGGTGGCGCGCATCTTGGCGGTGCGGTGCTCGGGGTCGGTGTCGAACTCGGGGATGACGTGCCGGCCGAACAGCTCGATCATCTCGAGCACCTCGTCGTGTTCGAACCCTTCGTTCGGGATGCCGAAGACGAGCTGGTCGGTTCCGACCTCTTGGTACTTGCCGACCTGCTCGACCACCTGCTCGGGCGTACCGCACAACAGGTAGCCGTTGTCGATCGCGTAGTCGAGTTCTTCTTCGTTCGCGATCGCCCGCGGCGGGTCCGGCCAGGTGACCGCGCCCTTCGCCTTGGGAATCGTCGAGTGGTAGAGCGTGACCAGCGAGTTCAGATAGCCCCGGCCCGGCGACATCGCGATCTCACGGGCACGCTTGCCGTCGTTCAGACAGATCACGGCGTTGGTCATCATGACGTTGTCGTTGACGAACTCGCCGAGCGGTTCGGTGCAGTCAGCGACGCCTTCCTTGTAGGCCTCGATGCGGCCTTTCAGGTTCATGACCGGTTCGAAGTTGAACGCGATCGCCCCCACGCCGAGGTTGCCGGCCTTGGTGAAGGTGGGGGGGCTCCCACAGCCCAGCCACATGGGCGGGTGGCCGACGCCGTAGGGCTTGGGCAGGATGTTGTGCGGGTAGGGCACGCGGAAGAATTCGCCTTCGAATGCGTAATCGTGGGTCCCCCACATGCGGACGAGTTCGGGTGCGACCTCGTCCCACATCTCTTTGGTCTCCGCGGTGTGCAGGTCGAAGGTCTGCATCTCGTGCTCGCCGGCGCCGCGGCCCGAGCCGAATTCGAAGCGGCCGTTGGTGAGGTGGTCGAGCATGGCAACCCGCTCGGCCAAACGCGGCGGGTGGTTGACCTTGGGCGACATGTTCATGATCGCCGAACCGAGGTGGATGCGCTCGGTCTGGGCGGCCACGAAGGGGATCATGCATTCGGGCGCGGGCAGGTGCGAGTACTCGGTGAGGGTGTGGTGCTCGCCGAACCAGGCGTACTTCCAGTTGAACGAATCGGCATGGACGGCGTACTGGGCTTCCCGCAGGAGCATGGTGTGCTCGGATTCGGAATCGAATGCGGCAGGGCCGGGTAGGTAGCCGTTGAAGAAGAGGCCGAATTCCATTGGTGCGCTCCTTACAGTGATCCTCTAGAACACGTTCTAATGTACTGCATTAGACGAGCTGGGGCAAGCCGTTCATCCCGTCCCCGACCGAAATTTGGAGCGAAAGGGTTGCCATTCGACCTTTTCGCTCCAAATTTTGTGGGGAGGTGGGCCGCTCACCGCTGCGGAGTCGCCGTCGGCATGAGCCGGGTACGCTCCAGATCCATGAGCACCACCACCTCGTTGGACCGTCTCGACCCCGACACCATTGCCGCGCTCCTCGATCGGGTCCGCCGCGAAGTCGACGATGGGCACCTTCCGGCCACACAGATCGCCGTGGCACTCGACGGTGAAGTGGTCGTCGACGCGACCTTCGGTGCGCCCGAGTCGACCCGGTTCATCCCGTACTCGGCGACCAAGGTCCTCACGGTCGCCGCGATCTGGCGGCTCATCGCCGACGGCGGCCTCGACGTCTCCCGCACCGTTGCGTCGTACCTGCCGGGCTTCGGCTCGAACGATATGAACGACGTCACTGTCGAACAGGTGATGCTGCACACCAGCGGCTTTCCGATGGCGCCGCTGGGACCACGTGAGTGGCGCACCCACCAGAGCCGTCTCGCGGCGTACGCGAACTGGCGACACGAGTTTCCGCCCGGCGAGCGCTACATCTATCACCCGGTCTCCGCGCACTGGGTGCTCTGCGACATCATCGAAACCGTGACCGGTGAGGACTACCGGAGCGTGATCCATGCGCTGGTGACCGAACCACTGGGCCTGCCCCGCCTGCTCGGCATCCCCCTCGGCGACCAGGCCGGCATCGCCGAGGTGGTCGGCGTGGGCGACCCGGCCTCCGTCGACGAGCTCGCCGCCGAGTTCGGCGAGCAGGTCAGGGACCAACCCGAGATCCCGACCGAGTTGATCCTGTTCGCCTTGACCTCACTGAACCACCCCAAGGCAAAGGAACAGGGCGTCCCCGGTGGCGGTGCGGTCGTGCGCGCCGCGGATCTGGCGTTGCTGTACCAGGGTCTGCTCCACAACCCCGGTGGTCTCTGGGACGCCGAGATCTTGGCCGATGGCACCGGACACGTGCGCAGCCATCTGCCCGACCCTTCAGGGGTTCCCGCCAATCGCAGCCTCGGTCTGGTCATCGCCGGCGCTGACGGGCACGCCGCGGACCGGGGGTTCGGGACCGCATCGTCGCCATATGCGTTCGGCCACAACGGTGCCGGCGGTCAGTTGGCGTTCGCCGACCCGGTCACGGGCCTGTCGGCGTGTTACGTGACCAGCGGACTCGAGCAGAACCTCGTCCGCGAACACCATCGCAACGTCGAGATCGCCGACGCGATCCACGCTCTCGCCCTGTCCCCGTCCCCATCCCCGTCCCCGTCGACCTGACTCCCGGGCGGCCTTGTCCGACCCATGTCGGTCCCCGACCCCCGCTCGAAATTTGTAGCGAAAAGCCGCTGACAGCGGCAGACCACTACAAATTTCGGATGGGATCGTCGGCTCGGGGCGGGCAGGTCAGCGGCGGCCGGTGGCAGCGGCGGCCGCGCGATCAACGAGACCGGGCGCATCGAGCGACGAGGCGATGTCGACGAAGTCGGCACGTGGGCCGGTCCAGCGCCAATCGTCCACCCCACCGGGAACCTCGGCCGAGTCGCGGATCAATGTGGCGAGTTGTCGGAACAGGACCGCTGCCTCCCAGTCGGCGACGAGTCGCTCGGCCAGCTTGGCGGCTCCGCGCACGGTGATGTCCCAGTCGTCCGGGTCGTGGGGGATGCCCTCGAGGCGGCCGTACCGGGCCAGCACCGTCGCCGTCGACTTCGCCCCCCAACCCCGCAGACCGGGAAACCCGTCCGCCGTATCGCCGACCAGCGCGAGGTAGTCGGGAATCGATGCCGGAGCCACCCCGAAGCGCTCCCACACGCCGTCGGTGTCGCGGATCTCTCCCTTGCGACGGTCGAACTGCACGATCCTGCCGCCCACGCACTGGGCCAGATCCTTGTCGGGTGTGCAGATCAGCACCTTGTCGACCCGTGGGTCGGCTGCAGCAAGCACGGCGCCCGTGGCGAGCCCGTCGTCGGCTTCGCCGTCGACCATCGGCCACACCGTGAAACCCGCCGCGCGAGCGGCATCTTCGAGCAGACCGAACTGGGCGAACAGATCCTCGGGGATCCCCTCACCGGTCTTGTAACCCGCCCACATGTCGTTGCGGAACGATTCGACGACGTGATCGGTCGCCACGGCGACATGCGTGGCACCGTCGGCGACCATCGTGAGCAGCGAGCCGATCACGCCCCGGACCGCCGCGACCTCACGGCCATCGGCGGTCAGGTGGGATGGGAGCGCGTGATAGTGCCGGAACAGTTCGTAGGTGCCGTCGACCAGGTGCACATCGAATCCCATGGGCTCGAGTCTGCCCGCTGACCGGGCCGAACGCTCTACAGCGAGGCCTCCTCGGACACTCGACCCAGGCGCCTCACCATGGTCTGATCATGGGCACGGGCACCGGTCGGAGTGCGTTCGCCCGGCAACAACAGCGGGTCGCCGTGGCGCCGGAAACCCATCGCCTCGAAAAAGCGAATAGCGTTCGTGTTCTCGTACAAGGTCTGCAGGTAGCACCCGGGAACACCGTGGGCCCGGAGCGCGTCGAGCCACGCGGTGATCAGTCCACCGCCGGCGCCTGACCCCCGGATCTCGGGCAGCAGATTGATGTGGAGGTGCGCAGGATACGCGGGGTCGACGAAGTCGAAATCGGACGGTCGGGTCCCGTGGCGCACCCGGTCGCCGAGCGCGTCGGCCACCGCACGCCAGATGAAACCCGCCGTGCCGGGCCGGAAGGCCAGGCCGCGGCGCACGGCGTGACGGACCGCGGGGGCAACCGGCGACCACGCCTTCGCCGAATCCCGACACCCCAGCAGGTAGCCCTTCACCTCGCCGTCAGCGACCGCGACGAACGACGACTCGGGTTCACAGTCGGTGTAGTAACCGCTGAACATGTCCGCGAAACTCTCCTCGTCGGACCACTGATAATCCACCGGCGACCCGGCGAAGCCGGTCACGAAACAGATGTGGCGGACCGCAGCCCGATCACGCGCCTCATAGGGCCTGATCGCCACCTCGACCGTCGGCGGCACAGAGAAGTCAGCTACCGGCGGGAACGATCGCCGGAGCGTGCGCCGCGTCGATCATCCGGTATACGGTGTGTCCCGACGAGATCAACAGGTTGCTCTGCCTGGTCACCGAGACCGCAAGCGCCGAAAGATCCAGGTCTGCACCAGTTCCCATCTGGCGAGAGGTTTCCGGATCAGCCGCCCCCGACCCCGCGATCACGTCGATCGTCCTGTCGGGACGAATCCGAATCACCCGGTTCGCCCTGCCCCAATATCCATCATCACCTTGATCGACATAGGTCACTCCATAGAGGTTGCCCGCCGAATCAGCAGCGTTCAGGAACAGATAGTCGGTCGTCCCGACACCCGGCGGGTTCGCCAGGTCGGCGGTCGTGACGGTTCCGTGATCGATGTCGACCAGGACCTGACCGTTGCTGGTGGTGGCACCCCACCCGAGCACAACCCAGTGGTCAGGTCCGACGGTTACGAAACTCGCAGGCGGACCGGCTGCGCCGTGGCCGGTCCAGGTCGCCACGAGTACATCGTTGCCAGAGGCGTCGACTTCGCGGATCTCATACGTGTCCGCGGATTCATTCGTGCTGTACAGAAGGTAGACAACGCCGCCGTCACCGCTCGGGTTGATCCCCATCATGAGTCCATCTGAGTCTGGAGTCGCAACCCGCGTGATCGTCCCCGACTGATCGATTTTGCGGATCAATCCGTTACCGGCTGTGTGGTCATGAGCGTCGAGCAGGACACTTCCCTGATCGTCGACCTGCAGACCGGTGCCGAACGGCGGCAGGAGGATGTCGATCGAGGCTTCGGTCGCCGGGCCCCCATCACCGCTGTTGCCGCAGGTGCCGTTGCCGGCGAACAACGTGGTCGATCCACCGACGGTCCGGTAGATCCGGCACGACGCCGCGTCGTAGGTGAGATAGCCACGAACCCCGAGATCGACGGTCGCCGACGCCTGAACGAGTGACACGTCCGCGGCCGGCACGTCGACCGAACCCGGCACCGTGCCCGATCCGTCACCGGTTCCCAAGCTCGCGCTCGTCCAACCCGGATCACAGGCGGCTGCGAGGGCGACGACGCTGATCAGTGCCGCGAGCAAGAACGCCGGTCTGCGCGCTTTCGCCTGCATGTTGACTCCTCCGTCATCGTCTCGCTATCGAATGATCGTAGCAACCGGTGAATGTCCACACCGGAGGGGACGGGGTGCCGCTTCTTTCGGGTTGACGGCTCGCGCCGCGAGGTCAATCGTCCGAGCCGAGCAGCGGGGCTATCTCGGCCCTGATGACCTCGGCGAGGTGCGGGAGAAGATCACGGTAGACGCTGGTGGGACGCCAGAACAGCGCGATCGATCGATGCGGCACGGGCGGGGCGAAGCGCCGCAACACGATCCGCGGGTTCTCCGGAACGGGCGGACGCACCGCCAACTCGGGCAGCAACGTGACCCCGACCCCGGCCGAGACCATCTGGGCCAGCGTGGCCAGACTCGTCGCCTTGAAACCACGCCGCTCCGCCGCGCCGGTGAGCCGGCACACGTCCAAGGCCTGGTCACGCAGGCAATGGCCCTCTTCGAGCAGCAGCAGGTCCTCACCGGCCAACTCGTCGACGTCGATCGGGCGGTCATCGGCAACGAGATGGTGACCGCGGGGCGCCGCGAGCAGGAAGTTCTCGTCGAACAACGGCTCGGCGTGGAGGTTGCCGGCATGGATGGGTAATGCGAACATCCCGGCGTCGAGGGTGCCTTCGAGCAGACGACCGACGAGCGCGTCGGTCTTGTCCTCGACGAGCAGCAGCTCCAACCGCGGGAAACGTTCGTTCAGCGCGGGCACCACGTGGGGCAACAGATACGGCGCGAGGGTGTGGAAGATCCCGATCCGAATGCTGCCGGCTTCGGGATCGACCGTCTGTTGGGCGAGCGTGCGGATCTTGTCGGTCTCGGCCAACGCCGCACGGGCGTGGTCGACCACCGCGTGACCGGCCTCGGTGAGGGTGATGCGACGCGGGTTGCGTTCGATCAGCTCGACGCCGAGTTCGGTCTCGAGTTTGCGGATCTGGGTCGACAGCGTCGGTTGGCTCGCGAAGCACGCCTCCGCGGCCCGACCGAAATGCCGGTGGTCGGCAACCGCGACGAGGTATTCCAGGTCCCGGAGGTTCATCGAAAGCTATCCGTGCTCACTGCCGCCGCGA
>DASSYG010000053.1:0-21299 GCA_035703405.1 Acidimicrobiales bacterium
GGCAACGCCTCCGGACCCTCGATGGGCTTCGGTCCGGGTGCCGGGATCGTCGGGTTCGACTGTTCCGGGCTGACCCTGTACGCGTGGGCGAGAGCCGGGGTGTCGCTGTCGCATTCCGCCCAGGTCCAGTACAACTCGTCGGCCAAGGTCTCCCTGTCGGCGTTGCAGCCCGGCGACCTGGTGTTCTACGGCACGTCGTCGGGCAACATCAGCCACGTGGCGATCTACGTGGGTGGTGGTCAGGTCGTCCACGCGCCGAATTCACGTTCGGTCGTCCAGTACGGTGCGGTCGACCTGTGGAACGGGTACTACTCGTGGATCGGTGCGGGTCGACCGGGTTGACCCCGAACAGGCCGACCCACTCCGTCGAGGGGCGGGCGGTCCGACGACAGCACGATCTGGCCGTGCGAAAGGATGAGTTCGTGACAATCACCCGACGTCGCAGGTCGCGGTGGCTCGTCGCAGCCGTCGTCGGTGCGCTTGTCGTGTCGGGGTGTTCCGGGTCGTCCGGCGGGGAAGCGGACCAGCCGACGACGAGTTTCAAGTACCTGGTCGATCCGCTCGAGCCGGGCGCCGGATTCATCCAGCTCGGCCCGAACCGGTATCCCTTCGACGGCGTCATCTGCGCGACCGGACCGGTCGAGAGCGACCCCGAGGGAAGCACGAGGATCTTCGGCGTGTATGCCAACTTCCGCGTGGACGGGACCTTGGCCGCGGTGGCCCTGACCCGGTACCACAACGAGGTGATCGGCAAGACCAGGTCGATCCCCACCCTCACCGAGACCGCGCTGATCCAGATGCAGGGTGATCAGGAGGTCCGAGGTCTGTCGGCGAAACGCTTCCGGGTCGTCGGCGAGAAGAAGTGGCAGGATCCAAACGATCCGGCTGCCACGACCGCGCTGATCACCCACGAGGGTGATCGCTACGACGCCAAGGGCACGTTTGCTCCCGTGAACGTCGACGTCGCCACGTCGACGACGGTCACCGGATCGACGGGAGCCGGAGCGGGCGTCGGAGACGACACGATCCTCGGCGAGGTCGCGGCCCGCTGTCCCGCGAAGTCCGCTGGCACCTCGACCACCTCGGCCGCTGGCCCCGCGACCACCGGTGGCGCTGCCACCACGGTCGTCGCGCCGCCGCCGGCCCCCGTGCCGACCGCGGCGGAGTAGCCACTTCGGCCGGACGGATCAGTCCTTCTGGTTCGACGGGTGCCGGTGGAGCGCTTCGGCCGCGAGTTCTTCGAGACGTCCCCGTCTCGAAGTCGTCTGGTCGCCACCCGGCCAGATCTTCAGCGACAGATACGACGCGGCCCCGAGTGGCACCGGGAGCCAGAACTGGGCGACCCGGTAGGCGACGACGCTCACGGTCACGACCTGGAAGGGCACACCGAAGCCGACCAACGTCGACGCCAGGCCGACCTCGACGAACCCGAGCCCGCCCGGCGTGATCGGGATGGCCGCGAGGACGTTCGCGATCCCGAACGCCACCAACAGCGAATCCACCGGAAGGTGTTCTCCGAACGCGGCGAGACAGATCCACAGCGAGCCCGCCTCCAACAGCCAGTTGGCGACCGCCCAGATGATGCCGCGACGGATCACGTCGGGTCGGGCGGCGAGTTCGCGCAGGTGGTCCACGACCCGACCGAGTACTTCTGATGCAGCGTCGGGCGTCAGGCGCGGCGTGTGCCGGGCGACCGCCCGGACCATCCGGTCCAGAGGGCCGTGGCCCTTCATCAACAACAACACCAGCGCACCGACCAACGCGATGGCGACAACCCCGATGATCGCCACCGTCGCATACACCGGTTGCAGTCCCGAACGAGGAATGGACACCAACAGGCCGATCCACAGGAGCACGTTCAAGATGACCGCAGAGCCGAGGCCGACGGTCGCGAGGGCGAAGCCGGTGTCGGTCCCGCTCACCCCCGCCGTCGTCATCAGCCGGTAGCCGACCGCAGAGCCCGTGGCGGTGCCACCGGGCACGACGTTGGTGACGGCCTTGACCGACAACTGGATCCGGATCAACGTCGAGAAACTGATCGGACGGCTCCCTCGCTCCCCGGGGAGCGCGACCATCGTCAACTGGGTGTATGCGACCAATGACAGCATCACGCAGCCGACCGCGGCGAGCAGCATCCACCAGTTGACCGACGAAACCGTTTCGACGTCGCGACGTGCATCAGCGATCAGTGGCACGACCAGGTAGATGAAGACCACCACGGTGATCAGCCCGAGCACCCCCATGCGGATGCCCTTGGTGGTGCGCTTCTTGAGGGTGACCTCTGTTCCGTCGTCGGACGCCCCGCCCGAAGCCGACCCTCGGCGCGCTGACCCGGCGTCAGCGGTGGAGCGGTCATCGGGGAGGCCCGTCGACCGGTCGGTGTCCGTTGGCTCCGACGACGTCACGGACCCAAGTCTGCCCGTTCGGCGCTCATCACGGTGCACGCGCGGCCTCGTCGGACTGCATTCTCGGGAGGTGTCACCGGTCGTCGGTAGCCTGTGCAGCGTGCACGCATCCGGAACCCCTTCGCTGGTCGACCCGACGACCGTGCCGCAGTTTCAGATGTCGCGACCACCTGCTTGCAGCACTTCGAGGACGGCTCGATGACCTCTTCGGCGGCGTCCGACGGCGCTGACGGCCTCAATCCGGTACAGGAAGCGGCCGTCACCCACGACGACGGACCGGTGCTGGTCATCGCGGGGGCGGGGTCGGGCAAGACCCGGGTGCTCACCCGTCGGATCGCGTACCTGATCGAGCAGCGTGGCGTGTCACCGTTCGAGATCCTGGCGATCACGTTCACGAACAAGGCCGCACAGGAGATGAAGGACCGGGTCGGCGCGCTCATCGGCCCGGTCGCCGAGAAGATGTGGGTGTCGACGTTCCACTCGGCGTGTGTGCGGATCCTGCGGCGGGACGCCGCGAAGATCGGTTACCCCTCGAGTTTCACGATCTATGACCAGGCCGACGCACAGCGATTGGTCGGCTACATCCTGCGCGAGATGAACGTCGACTCCAAGCGGTTCCCGCCTCGCGGCGTGCACGGCCAGATCTCGGCCGCCAAGAACGACGGCCTCGGCCCCACGGAGTTCGCCGCGCAGGCATCCGAGCCGCTCACCATCAAGGTGGCCGAGGTCTACCGCGAGTACCAGGCCCGGCTACTCGCCGCCGGGGCGATGGACTTCGACGACCTGTTGACCCAGACCGTCCGGTTGTTCCACGAATTCCCCGACGTGCTCGAGCACTACCAGCGTCGATTCACCCACGTGCTCGTCGACGAGTACCAGGACACCAACCGGGTCCAGAACGAACTCGTCTGCCTGCTGGGCGCCGCTCACCACAACGTGTTCGTCGTGGGTGACAGCGACCAGTGCCTGCCCGCGGGCACGCTGGTGCGCACCACCGATGGCGAAGTACCCATCGAACAGGTGACGGTGGGGACGTCGGTGGTCGGCGTCGGTGGCGACGGCCGGGTCCACACCGGAGCCGTCACCGTCGTCAAGGAAGGTCGCTCGGTCGGGCCGCTCATCGAGATCCGGGCCGGAGGGCGGACCCTGCGGGGAACCCCGCACCATCTCGTGCCGGCGAGCACCGCGCTGCCCGACGGTGGTCACCTCGTCTATCTGATGGAACGGGGCGATCGGGGCTACCGGATCGGGCGGACCACCACCGTCCGCTCGGATGATCGAGGCCGACCGACACCGGGCTTTCGGGTTCGGATCGACCAGGACCACGGCGACAAGCTGTGGATTCTCAAGTGCTGTGACACCATCGGCGAAGCCATCTGGTGGGAGAACTGGTTCGCCGCTTCTTATGGCCTTCCCACGGCCTCGTTCCGCGGTGTCGGCCGCGAGTTCGCCATGGACGACGCCCTCATCGAGCACCGGTATGAGTCGCTCGACACCGAGGTGGGCGCGAAACAGCTCATGGCCGATGAGTTGCTCCATCCGGACTTTCCGCACGGTCGGCCGCGGAACGGGAGTCGTCGCCAGACCTTGAGCCTCACGATGTTCAGCGACCGGCGCACCGATGTCGGCTACCACCGGGTGCAGTGGTCGTCGAACCGGCCCGAGATCGCCGGGGCGCTCGCCGACGCCGGCTTTGCCGTTCGACCGGGCCGCCTGGAAGGCACCTTCCGCTTCGAGACCTCGCGCAAGGATTACCGCGCGGCGGTTCGCCTCGCTCGAGACGCAGCCGAAGTGGGGGGCATGGAGATACGGCGACGCATTCAGATCGCGTCGACCACCTATGACCTGGTGCCGCTCGCACACCTGCATCCGGGGATGCGGGTCCAGATCGCCGACGGTGACGGGTTCGATGAGGTGTCGGTGGACGCCGTCACCCGGGTCGAGGCTGATGAGGCCGTGTACGACCTCGAGGTCGGCCGGACCCACACCTATGTCGCCGACGGCGTGCTCGTCCACAACAGCATTTATCGCTTTCGCGGTGCCGACGTCCGCAACATTCTGGACTTCGACAAGGCCTTCGCCGACCGGGACCTCATCGTGTTGGATCAGAACTACCGGTCCACCCAGACGATCCTCGACGCGGCGAACGCGGTCATCGCGAACAACGCCGCGCGCGCCCCCAAGCACCTGTGGACCGACGGCGGTGCCGGTGAGGCGATCCGGCGCTACCACGCCGAAACCGAAGACGACGAGGCCTCGTGGGTCGCCAATCGCATCGCCCGCCTCCACGCCGAGTGCGACTATCGGTGGGGCGATATGGCGGTGTTCTACCGGACCAATTCCCAGAGTCGCGTGCTCGAAGAGGCGATGTTTCGTGCGGGCGTGCCCTACCGGGTCATCGGCGGCACCCGTTTCTATGATCGTCGTGAGGTCAAGGACGCGCTCGCGTACGTCAAGGCCGTGGTGAACCCGGCCGACGAGGTGTCGCTCAAGCGGGTGCTGAACGTGCCCAAGCGGGGGATCGGCGCGACGAGTGTGGGTCGGATCGAGAGCTGGTGCCGTCTGCACGGACTGACGTTCGGCGAAGGGCTGCGACGGGTCGACGACATCGGACTTTCGGGGCGCGCCCCTCGGGCGATCGCCGGCTTCGTCGAGTTGCTCGACGACCTCGCCGATGCGGTCGAGCGCGGACCGGCCGCGCTGTTGGAGGAGGCACTCGAGCGCAGCGGTTACACCGCAGAGTTGGTCGCCGAACACTCCGTGGAGGCCGACGGCCGGCTGGAGAACCTGGCCGAGTTGGTCGGGACGGCGCGGGCCTTCGACAGCGTCGATGCGTTTCTCGAACAGGTCAGCCTGGTCGCCGACACCGATCAGTTGCCCGAGGCCGTCGTCGACGCCGACGCCAGCCAGGTGCTGTTGATGACCCTGCACGCCGCGAAGGGCCTTGAATTTCCGGTGGTGTTCCTGGTCGGTCTGGAGGACGGGGTGTTTCCGCACCTGCGTTCACTCGGCGAACCCCGCGAACTCGAAGAGGAACGTCGCCTCGCATACGTGGGCATCACCCGGGCACGCGAGCGGCTGTATCTCACCCACGCCTGGGCACGCACGCTGTGGGGCGCGACCCAGTACAACCCGCCGAGCCGCTTCATCGATGAGATCCCCTCCGAGCTCGTCGAGATCATCGACGACGGTTCGGGCCCCCGTCACTCGTCGTGGAGTGACTATCGGCGCATCGGCGCCGACCGTTCGTTCGAGCGGCGGCGTGACCGGATGGCGGCCGGCGAGTCAGGTGGGGATCGTACCGGTGGGAGCCGTGTCGGCAGCGCGACGATGCAACCGACCGGTCCGGTCAGGAGTGGTTCCGAATACATCGGTCTCGCGGTCGGTGACGACGTGGTCCACCCGAGCTTCGGGGAAGGGGTCGTCATCGCGGTGCAGGGCGCAGGGGACAAGGCCGAGGCTCGGATCAACTTCGCCGGCAAGGGTGAGAAGCAGTTGCTGCTCGCGTGGGCGCCGCTCGAGAAACGGCCGGCCGGGTGACGCGAACCCGGCCCCGACCTTCGCCGGGAGGTGATGACCCGTCGCGACACGGCGGCCGTCGCGTGGCGAAGATCCGTTCCAGGTGGGTCGGGGCTGTCGCCATCGTGGCGCTCCTGGTCGCCCTCGGCGCGGGCTGTGGGCTGGAGAACAAGCGTGGCGTGGAGCTGGGCCACCTACGGGACCTCGCTCGACGGGTCGAAGGAGGGGGCGCGGAGTGTCCGTTGGCGATTCCGGCGCGGCTGCTGCGACCTTCCACGGTCGATCCTGAGACCCCGGTCGAGCCGTTGCGCGTGGGCGTACCGGGAGCTGTCGGGGTCGTCGGTGACGGCCTACCGACCGACGAGAGCGTCACGGTCACCTGCCGCTACCGGGCCGACGACGTGTCGGTGACCCTGGCCGTCGCCGGCGTGTCCGAAGGCCATGCCATCGCCGTGTTCGGAGACCGGCTCGCCAAGCGGGGGGACGGAGCGACGGTGTTGCCGTTCATCGACGTGAACGGAGAGTTGCCGGTGGGCCGGGCGAGCGCCCTGCCGGGCGAACCGCCGGCCGCGTTCACCAGAGTGTCTGCGGCGACGGGCGACATCGCGCTCGTGCTCAGCGTCGATCGGCTCGATGCCGACGCCCGGATTCCCGCGGTCGGCGAGATCGAACGCAACGCCGTCGACATCGCTGCGACGCTTGCGGATTGAACCTCACACGAGGGCGTGACTCCACGGGCCGCGGCGCACCTCGACGCCCGGGTGCAAGCCCAGGTGGTGCGCCGTCCACGCCGGGTGGCGTGCGTCGACCCTGTCGGTGAAGCGAGCGCCATCGGACGGGTCGGCGAACACCATCGTCACCGAGCCTCCGTCGCCGCCGGCGCCGTTGACCTTCCAACCGCGCGCGCCGCATGTCCGAGCGAGTTCGATCACGGCCCGGTGGCCCGGTCCGATCAGATCGTCGTGGAGTCGTTGTTGGGCCCGGGTCGCCTCGGTCAGGGTGACCGCCCAGGCCTCGAGGTCCGCCGCGCGCAGCGCCACGGCGGCCTGCTCGGCGAGGTCACGGAGGTCGTCCAGGGCAGCGCGTCGCCGGATCCCCGCCGGGCTTTCGGTGATGATCGCCTCGATGACCGCAGCGTGGACCGATGACGAATCGTGAGCACCCAGGACGACCGTGACGGTGGCCTCGTTGAGCCTCGTTCGGAACGTGTCGTCCACGTCGATGGGGGTGCGACGACTCATGGGATACTCGATCATCTCGATGAGTTGGGCACCTCCGAAGGCCGCGGCGTGCTGATCCTGCACTCCCGACTCGCGTCCTGCGGCGATGGTTTCGACGCGGTGCGCGGCTTGCGCGATCCGTTTGCGGTCGCTGTCCGACAGCGTCGTGTCCCGGGTCGGGTCCGTATCGTCGGCCGCCAGGGCCTCCAGCGCGGTGATCACGGCGACGACGACCGACGCCGAAGTCCCCAACGACGCTCCCGGGGGCACTGCCGAGGAGATCATGACGGTGACCGGTCCCGCAGGGGCAAACCGACGGCACACCGACGCCACGGCGTGTTCGAGGAGCGGATGACGTCCGGGTTCAGGGTCGTCCCAACCGGTCGACGGTGACGGCCCGATGGGGTAGTCCTCGTCGAGATCCGGGGCGATCAGCCGGACCGGTCGCCCGCCCGGCGCGCCGTCGTGGAGGGCCGCGTGGACGGTGACGCCCGGCCCCACCCCGAGGTGGCAGACCGCCCCGGTGCGGGCGAACCAGGTGTCGGTCCACCCGCCCACGTCCGCGATCCGCACCGGAGCGGTCACGGTCACCTGGGCGACGGTGCGCTCGGTGGGTCCGTTCACGACGCCTCGATGTACCAGATCATCGGTGTGGTCCGGTCACCGGTCTTCACCGGGTCCCGTCGTCGTGGTCACCGACGTCGGTGGGGGATTCGGGCGGAAGTCGAGACGGATCTTGCCGTCCTGCACGGTCACGGGGTACTGCTCCAGACCGGCCCCGCCGGCGGGAGCGTGACGTCGGTCGTCACAGGAGGCGTCGAAACGGTCGGTGTCGGTGTTCCACTCCCACTGGCACGAGTCGTCCTCGCCGGGTACCTGGGCACGGAACGCCGACCAACCGGCCGACGAACGTTTCCCTTGGTGGGTGACGTACACCCCACGCCTGGCATTGCCCGACACATCCGGGAAGTACATCGGTACCCCCTCGCCTCGCTGAAATTGGGCGGCCAGACGTGACGCGTCACCGAGTTCGACGACGCCGCCGGCGCCGCCGACGTCGAGCTGGCGGTTGTGGCGGGCGGTCAGTGCGGCACTGGCGATCCAGAGCAGCACCACACCGGCCACGATGGCGGCCCCGGCGATCACGAGGGTCCGTCCGCTGAACGGGGGAGGTTTCCGTATCGGAGACATTCAGCGCCACCCGTGTCGATGTCGGTACGCTGCGGGCATCTGCGTAGTATCGCCAATGTGGAGCGAACTTACCGAGTCGTCGTGGCCAAGGCCGGTCTCGACGGGCACGATCGCGGGGTCAAGGTCATCGCCCGAACGTTGCGTGATGCAGGGTTCGAGGTGATCTACACCGGGCTCTTCTCGACTCCCGACCAGATCGCCGAAGTGGTCTTGCAGGAGGACGCCGACGCGGTCGGTCTCTCGGTGCTCTCCGGGGCCCACGAGGCGCTTTTCGCCCAGCTCGTGTCGGGACTCCACGACCGCGGTCTCGACGACGTGCTCGTCTTCGGCGGCGGTATCGTCCCCGACGACGACGTGGCGCGTCTCGGCGGTCTCGGCGTCGCGAGAATCTTCACCCCGGGATCGGCGATGGCCGACATCACCGAGTGGCTCGGAAACGAGTTGGACCGACGCGACGACGGTACGGCCCTCCAAGCAGGCCGGGTGGTCGACCACTAGCCAGACGCACCACGGGCCTCCGAGTACGTGCCGGGGCGCCCGAGTTCTCCAGATCGCAGTGACCCCGCACGTCAGAGAGGATCTTTCCAGTGGACTTGTTCGAATACCAGGGCAAACAGTTCTTCGGCTCGTTCGGCATCGCCGTGTCGCCGGGCGAAGCCGTCGACACCGTCGACGATGCCGTCGCTGCGGCCGACCGGCTCGGCTATCCGGTAGTGGTCAAAGCGCAGGTACAGGTGGGTGGTCGCGGCAAGGCCGGCGGCGTGAAGCTCGCCGCGAACACCGACGAGGCCCGCGAACACGCCGGCAACATCCTCGGCCTCGACATCAAGGGTCACGTGGTGGGTCGTCTGTGGATCGAGAAGGCATCGGACATCGCCGAGGAGTACTACGCCAGCTTCACCCTCGACCGGGCGGCCAAGAAGCACCTCGGCATGCTCAGCGCCCAGGGCGGCGTCGAGATCGAAACCGTCGCCGAGTCCGACCCGGACGCGATCGCCAAGATCTGGATCGACCCCTCCGAAGGCCTCGACGACGCCACCCTGCGTGATTGGGTCGCCGCCGCGCAGTTGAACCCGGAAGCCACCGAAGGCGCCGTCGAGTTGCTCGGCAAGTTGTACACCGCGTTCGTCGACGGCGACGCGGACCTGTGTGAGGTCAACCCGCTGATCCTCACCCCCGAAGGGCGTGTCCACGCCCTCGACGCCAAGGTCACCCTGGATGACAACGCCTCGTTCCGTCACGACTGGACCGAATACGAAGCGACCCAGACCCGCGACGAACGCGAAGAGGCCGCCCACGCCAAGGGCCTGCAGTACGTCGGGCTCGACGGTGAGGTCGGAGTGATCGCGAACGGCGCCGGGTTGGCCATGTCGACCGTCGACATCGTCAACCAGGTCGGCGGTTCACCGGCGAACTTCCTCGACATCGGCGGCGGCGCGAACGCCGAGGTGATGGCCGGCGCCCTCGAGGTGATCAACAACGACCCGAAGGTGCGGGCCATCTTCATCAACATCTTCGGTGGGATCACCAAGGGTGAGGAGGTCGCGAACGGCATCGTCACCGCACTCGGTCGAGTGAAGATCGACTCGCCGATCGTGATCCGCCTGGACGGCACCAATGCGACCGAAGGCCGCGCCATTCTCGCCGAGCACGAATCCGAGACGCTGATCAGCCGCCCCACGATGCTGGACGCCGCCCGCACGGTCGTCGAGCTGGCTAAGCGCTGAGCGCCCAGAAGAGATCGAGAGGAACCTCATGAGTATTTTCGTCGACGAGAACACCAAGGTCGTCTACCAGGGCCTCACCGGCTCGCAAGGTCGCTTCTACGGCCTCCGCAACCGGGACTACGGCACCCAGGTCGTGGCCGGCACCAACCCCAAGAAGGCCGGCGAGGACGTGGACGGGATCCCCGTGTACGCCACCGTCGCCGACGCCGTAGAAGCCACCGGCGCCACCGCGTCGTGCATCTTCATTCCCGCGCCGGGCGTGAAGCCGGCAGTGATGGAGGCCGCCGAAGGCGGGGTCGAGTTCATCGTGGTCATCACCGAAGGCGTGCCCGCCCAGGACGAGGCGTGGTTCTACAACAAGATCTCCAACGACTTCCCGCACGTGCGGATCCTCGGCCCGAACTGCCCGGGCATCATCAGCCCCGGTAAGGCCAACATCGGCATCACGTCGGGCGACATCGCCTTGGCTCCCGAGGCGGGCAAGCCGGCCGTGGGGATCGTGTCGCGCTCGGGCACGCTGACCTACCAGGCGCTGTACGAGCTCAAGCTGCAGGGCATCGGCGTGACCACGTGTGTGGGCATCGGCGGCGACCCGGTTCCGGGCACGAGCTTCATCGACTGTCTCGAGGCCTTCGAAGCCGACGAAGACACGAAAGCCGTGATGATGATCGGCGAGATCGGCGGATCCGCCGAGGAGCAGGCCGCGGAGTTCATCGCCAACAAGATGACCAAGCCGGTGTCGTCCTACATCGCCGGGGTGACCGCGCCCGCGGGCAAGAAGATGGGCCACGCCGGAGCGATCGTGTCGGGCGGCAAGGGCACCGCCGCCGCCAAGATGGACGCCCTGCGCAACGCCGGGGTGAAGGTCGGCCAGAACCCGACCGAAGCGGGCGAGCTGATGGTCGAGATCATCAACTCGCTGTAGCCGGAGTTCACCGGCAACCGCATCTCCCACCGCACCTTCCGGGGCGCCAAATTTCGCCGACTCGACGCGCAACGCTCACCGATGTTCGTCCACTGGTGTGCAGATCAGAATCGGAAGGCGGCCGTTCGGTCGACTGGCTCGATCAGTCGAGTGGTGTGACTTCGAGGTCGCCGTAGGCGACGTACTGATCGGCGCCGCGCAAGTGGTCGACGATCAGCCCGACCCGGCCGGATTCCGGTACGTCGATGTCGTCGGCATCCGAGAAGTCGACCGTAACTGCCTGATGACGCGAGTTCCAGGTCGGTTCGGCGGATCCGTCGGGCCACGTCTTGAGCTGTGCGACCTGTCCGATGACCCGGGCGGCAACGTGCAGCGGGTACAGCGACCTCGGGTCGACGGCGTTGTCACCGGGTTTCGCGAAACGGACATAGCCGGATTCGAGCGCGGCGGGTGTGGCCTTGGTGTTCTTCGCGGACGGCAGCATGATCAGTGGTGCCGGAGCCGACCCCCAGTCATCGGCCAGGACCGAATGAACCCGCTTCGAGCGCTGCGTGTACGTGTCGTCGAGTGTGCCGACGATGTCGACGAGGTCGCCGGATCCGAATCGCGGTGCGGGTTGTGCCATCGAGTCGACAGTGAGTAGATCACGCCGCTCCGGATGTGAGATCCGTTGCGTCCGTCGGATGGGCGCGCGGTACTCGAACAGCGGCGTCGGCGTGGTGGCCTTTGAGATCGTCAGCGTGCGCGGCCCAGGGGGATCGTTCCACTGCCAGAGCGCAACCCACATCTGTCGGTAGACGTAGTCGGAGATGTTGGTGTCGAACACGATCGCCGAGCGCTTCCCATTCTCGAGCCCCGTGACCCGCAAGGCGACGCCCATCTGTGGGGTCGCGACGTCAGGATCCATGCCGCTCGGAGGCGCGATCACGGTACGGACTTCGACGTCGGAGACCGGATCGCCCGTCACCCAGACCTCGCGTCGGCTGCCTTCGGTGTTCGCCGCGGAGCTGGTGAAGCGCAGATTGCCCTCGCGATCGACCGAGCGATGGTAACGCCCCCCGATCGGGTCGGAACGACGACCGGTGATCGGCACGCACGTCCACGGCTCGGTGCCGGACTCGAGATGGACCCTGGTCCACGCCCGAACGTCGCCGCCGTCGGATTCGTCGGTGCGGCAACCGGTCAGGCCAAGTGCGCCTGTGGCCATGCCCGCGACCAGCAGGTCCCGACGACGCACGGTGCCCATGGCTGGCGACCGTAGCAGGGCCACTTGGGGACCGGTGTAACGAGAGTGGCACCTCAGCCACTCTGGGCGAATGGCTGAACGAAGCTGTGCGGACCACCGGGTCCGGCCGTGGTGAGAACCTCGTTCGATGGAGGACGGCACGGACCTGAATGTCCCCGGGTCCGAGTGAGGGATGGCAGAATCCCGGCGTGACGAACGCGACGAACGCAGTGGAGGAGACGATGACAAGGGTGTTGAAGAGGAGCGTCGCCAACCGGGTGGCTACGGCAGTACTCGGCCTGCCTGCGCCGGTACTCGACCGGATCGCCGGCGTGAGTGGGCCGGTCGTGGTCGACGGCCGGGCACTGCATCCGGCCTTGGTGGCATTGCTCGGCTTGGCCGAGCGCACCAACATGACCCGTTCGACCGGCGATGTGGCCACGAGACGTGCCGAGCTGGGTCGCTTCGCGGGCATCGGCATGCCCCGACGGACCGACGTGCGCGTCACGAACCGGGTCGCCGATCTGGGCGGGGTCGAGCGCCCGGTTCGCATCTACCGTCCCTACGGCATCACCGGAGAGCTGCCCGGCATCGCCTACTACCACGGTGGCGGCTGGGTCACCGGTGACCTCGACACCCATGACGGCACCTGCCGCCTGCTCGCGGCCACCGCCCGCAGCGTCGTCGTCGCCGTCGACTACCGGCTGGCGCCGGAGGATCCGTTCCCGGCAGGGGTCGACGACGCGATCAGCGGCTACGCCTGGACGGTCGAAAACGCCCGCGAGCTCGGCGCCGACCCCCGGCGGATCGGCGTGATGGGCGACAGTGCGGGCGGCACGCTCGCGGCTGCCGTCGCACAGCAGGTGACCCGTGATCCGGGCGACCTGCCGGTACCTGCGGCGCAGGCATTGGTGTACCCGGCCACCGACGCCAACATGACGAGCCGCTCCCATGAGTTGTTCGCCGAAGGATTCTTTTTGACCAAGGCCGACATCGAGTGGTTCCGTGGCCACTACCTGTCTGATCCCTCCCTGTACGACGACGTGCGAGCCTCACCGTTGCTCGCGCCCGACCTCGCCGGCCTGCCTCCGGCGGTGGTGGTCACCGCCGGGTTCGATCCGCTCCGTGACGAAGGCGATGCGTACGCGGCGAAGCTCGACGCCGCTGGTGTCCGGGTGATCCACCGCTGTTACGACGACATGGTCCACGGCTTTTTCGGCATGGGTGTGCTGCCCGGCGGCATGGCGACCGCCGCGGAGATCTGCGCCGCGATGGGCGCGTTGTTGCACGACGACTGATGCGGCGCGGGTCGCTTCAGTGGACGGCGACGAGGTTCGTGTCGGTGAGGTCGCGCTCGCCCGACCAGCGGTAGGCGACCAGGGGACCGTCCTTGGCGACGCTCCAGTCCAGACACGCGGCGCGGGGATTGTCGATGCGCGGTTCGGGTCCGCTGCGCCAGTAGTGCCCGTACAGGACGGGGGTCGCGCTGTTCGGTTCTTGGATGAAACCGATGTCGATCGGGTCGTCGGGTAGGGGAGGGAACGGGTCGCCACCGGGAGTCGTGGCTCCGCCGGGGATCAGCGCGGCGCGGGCGAGGGTCGTCGCGCCCGGGTCCCACCAGGCGAGGCGTGCCGCGTCCCGTCGATTGCCGTCCTTGTCGAGATAGGCACGTCCCAGGTCGATCTCGGGTCCTTTGAGCACGATCTCGATCGATTCGAAGGGCGCGCTGCCCGAAGCGGCGGTGACGATCTCGTCGGTGAGGTGGTCGCTGCCGAGGGTGCGCATGGACGCTTCGTCCCAACAGGCGTGCACGACCCGCAGTCCGTCGGCGTCGAGCCACAGAGGTTGTGAGGTGAACCATTCGATCCATTCGCGATGGCGTGGCGATCCTTCGCCGACCGCAGCGAGAAACACCTCGTGCTGACCACGGTTCTTCTCGGTGTGCGGCCGCGAGAATCCTCCTCGATCGTCGGGCGTTGCCCAGGCCACCGCGTTGAACTCGTGATTGCCCAGCACCAGTTGCGCCGAGCCGGCCTCGACCATGGCCCGGACGATCTGCAGCGTTCTGAGCTGGTGGGGCCCGCGGTCGATGAGATCGCCGACGAATATCACGGTGCGTTGGCGGTGACGATACGCGCCTCGCGTCTCGCGGTAGCCCATGGTCCGGAGTAGTCGTTCGAGCACGTCGGCGTGGCCGTGGATGTCGCCGATGACGTCGTAGCCGCTCATGGATCTTCCAGGTTCGCATAGTCGATGACGATCTGTCGCTGAGCGTCGGTCTGGGGCGCGGCGAAGCCGGCCTTACGGCTCACCGAACGGAGCGACCGGATGTGGTCCAACGCCGCATCACCGTCCAGACCCATCGAAGCGAGCACACAACCGGCGACCGTGGCGGTGCGACCGATGCCGCCCCAGCAGTGGACGTACACGCCACCGTCGGCGATCGAGGTACGGATCGCGGCGACGGTGTGTCGGTACTGTTCGAGTGTGACCGTGCCCATGTCGGGAATCGGACGGTGGAGGCGCCGCAGCGTCACGCCGCGGCGTTCGCCGACCGTGGCGAGGTCGCTGTCGTAGGGGCGCAGGTGCGGGTCGTCGGTCAGGTCCACGATCGTGCGAACACCGGCGTCGACGAGCAGGTCGAGTTTGGCCAGTGCCTGGTCGGAGTCGAGGTCGCCCGGGTACTCACCGGCCAGAATGCGCCCTGGGTCGACCCAGTAGCCGTGGACCGCCGCGTCGTGCGGCCACGGTCCCGCCGGTGGCGTGCCGACCGCGCGGTCGTGCAGCGTGCCCGCGATGGTGGCGATACGCGTTCCCGCGACGATCCGATCACGCCACGCCGTGGGAATCCCGCTCTCTCCCCACACGGCGCCGGCGAACTGGCCGGCGATCGCGGCAGTGGTGTCGGCGTCGTCGCCGAGGTTGGCCGCGCGCAGGATGGCGTCGCGGAAGTCGTCCGCTCCTGCGACGGCCCACAGCGAGGCTTCGAGGGCATCCACGACGTAACCGGTGCCGCGGATCGCTGGTGGTTCGGCGCCGCGCCACGAGCCGCGGACGACCCGTTCGATGCGCGGATCGAGGCGTTCGTTCCTGCAGAAGTCGGGCGCCAGCACCTCGTCGAGCGGCGCGCCCCCGATCAGCGCCGCGATCATGGCAGCCGCGACCCGGCAGGCGTCGACCGGTCTGTCGGCGGGGTGGGTCGTCCGACTCGACGCAGCGGCTCGGTCCGCGGCAATGGTCGGGTCGGTGAACCAGCGGATCGGCACCGGAGCGAGGCGCATCAGCGACCCGTTCGCGGCGGCCTCGGGGTCGACGACGTCGTCGGTGACTGCGCCGGTCCGTTCGTAGCGACCGAGCGCCTGGCTCGTCGTGGCGCCGACGTCGAAACAACGGCCGTTCGATGACCAGTAGCCGGTTCGACTCCAGGCGACATAGCGGCGGAGTTGATCGGCCTCCTCGATGGTGTCGGTGTCGAGGATCGACTCGGCGAGGCACATCGCCATCGAGGTGTCGTCGGTCCACTCGCCGGGACGCAGCCTGAACGGGCCACCCCCGACCATGTCGTCGATCGGGGTGAACGAACCGGGTCGTTTGAATTCGAGGGTCGTACCCACCGCGTCGCCGACGGCGAGGCCGACGAGCGCGCCGACGGCACGGTCACGGGAGCTGGTCATAGTACGTCCCAATCCAGACCGGGGACCTCACACGGGCTCATCGGTGAGATGAAGAGTTGCTCGGGTGCGGTCACGCCGTGGATCAGGTGCAGGGTGACCGCACCGACGAGTGCGGCGACGGCGAAGTCACACGGCTCCCAGTGGCGCCAGTGATTGCCGGCCTCGTCAGGTTCGTTCCAGCCGTGGGTGCGCAGCCAGGAGAGTGCGGCGTCGTCCAATCGGTCGGGCCCATCGAGGTAGGCGTTGCCCACGGTTTCGGCCCGCAGGTTCGTCTTGCCGTCGAAGGTGGCGTACTGGATGTAGCGGGATGAATGACGGACCGAGGCGATGAGTGGCGCTTCTTCGCCGAGTTGCGACAACTGGTCGCGCAGCGTGGGAACGAGTTCGGCCATCGCCGACGGCAGCTGTTCGATCGGGGGTGGGGGTAGCGGCGTTTCGGGGATCATGTGCCCTCCTCTTGTTAGCTCATTTCTGCGCTAAGTGTACCAGAGAGAACGGCCCGATGCCAGCACCTCGGCGCGACCAGTGAAATCGGTTGGCATCCCGGGTGTGTGGCGCTCGTAACGTGCGGACATGGCGAACACGACGACGGTGATCCCGCTGTCGGATCGACCGCCCCTGCGCGAGCTGTGGGGCTACGCGCGCGGCCGACGCGGCCGGGTCGTCGGTGCGACGCTGCTGTCGATCGCCAACAAGATCTTCGACGTCGCCCCCGAGCTGCTGATCGGTGCCGCGATCGACATCGTCGTCAATGAGGGTCACGAGTCGTTCGTCGGGCGGCTCACCGGTCTCGACGACCGGATCGACCAGCTCACCGTCGTGGTGATCGCCACGCTGGTGATCTGGCTGTTCGAATCGATCACCGAGTACTTCGCCGTGGTCATGTGGCGGAACCTCGCCCAGGCCCTCGAACACTCAGCGCGCATGGACTGCTACCAGCACGTGCAGCACCTCGAGATGGCCTACTTCGAAGACCAGACCTCAGGCGGCTTGATGGCCGTGCTCAACGACGACGTCAACCAATTGGAGCGGTTCCTGGACATGGGGCCGCACAAGATCATCATCACCACTGCCAACGTGGTCATCCTCGGCATCACCTTTGCGGTGATCTCTCCCCTGCTGGCACTGCTCGCCTTCGCCCCCATTCCCGTGATCGTCGCCGGCTCGCTGTGGTACCAGCGACGGCTCCAACCCCGCTACGCCAAGGTGCGGGCCGCCGCCGGGGTCATCGGCGATGCCCTCACCAACGGTCTGGGAGGCATCGCCACGATCAAGGCGTTCAACGCCGAGAAGCGCGAGATCGACCGGGTTGGTGCCGACAGCGCCGCGTACCGCGACGCCAACCGCGAAGCGATCGTGACCTCCACGGCGTTCCGTCCGCTGATCCGTACCGCGGTGCTCGCCGGGTTCACCCTCACCCTGGTCTTCGGTGGTCGTGCGGCGATCGAAGGCACGCTGGCCGTGGGGTTGTTCTCGACGCTGGTGTACATGACCCAACGATTGTTGTGGCCCCTGGTCGACCTGGGCGAGGTGCTGGACCTGTACCAGCGGGCGATGGCATCGTGTCGTCGGATCTTCGGGCTGTTGTCGACCGAAGCGATGATCACGCCGGGCAGCGTCGAGTTGGCCTCACCGGTTCGGGGAGCGGTGCGCCTCGATGACGTTCGTTTCGGCTACGGCTCCGGCGGTGCCGAGGTCCTGCACGGGATCACCCTCGACGTTCCTGCGGGCGAGACCCACGCGATCGTCGGGGCGACCGGCTCGGGAAAGTCGACAATCGTCAAGTTGCTGTTGCGCCTGTACGAGCCCACCGGGGGCGTGATCACGCTCGATGGCGTCGCGATCGACACGCTCACCTTCACCTCGTTGCGCGGCGCGACCGGGTTCGTCGCCCAGGACGTGTTTCTCTTCCAGGGCACGATCCGCGAGAACCTCACCTATGGGCGAACCGACGCGACCGACGCCGAGATCCGTCGGGCGGCCGAGCTGGCCGAGGCGGTCGAGTTCATCGACACCCTGCCCGACGGATTCGACACCGTGGTGGGAGAGCGCGGCCAGAAGCTCTCTGGTGGGCAGCGCCAACGGCTCACGATCGCCCGGGCGATTCTGCGCGACCCGGCGATCCTCATTCTCGACGAGGCCACCTCGGCGGTCGACAACGAGACCGAGGCGGCCATCCAACGCTCACTCGCGCAGGTCGCGGTGGGACGCACCACGATCGTGATCGCGCACCGACTCTCCACGGTGCGCCACGCCCACCGGATCCACGTGCTCGATGCGGGCGAAGTGGTCGAGGCGGGCACGCATGAAGAATTGGTCGCCCTCGGTGGTCTGTACGCCGCGCTCTGGCGGGTGCAGACTGGTGAGGCCGCAGCACCCGTGACCGAGGTCCCCGTCGACGCAGACCCCGGACCCGGTGCCGTCGGCGTCGGCCCCCACCCATGACCCGCCGCTCTCGGACCACATCACGCGGCCTGCAGCGTTTCGCCGCGACGGCAGACGAGAGCTGATCAGAACGAACCGGGATCGGCCTGGGGTGGCTGCTGTGTCGGTGGCTGCTGGGCCGGGGGTGCCTGGGCGGGAGGTGCCTGGGTCGGCGGGTGCTGGCCACTCTGCGGTGCGCCCGGCTGCTGGCCCGGCGGCGGAAAGCCCGGCTGCTGGAACGAGGCGTTGGCGTCGACCGCGTTCGGGTTCACTCCCACTCCGGCTCGGTCCATGAAGAAGCCCGCGACCATCGCGACCGTGCCGAGGAAGCACACGATCAACCCGAAACCGATGCTGGCACCGCCCTTGTCGACGATCAGGTAACTCAGCGTCACCAGCAGTGCGAAGATCGACAGGATCAGCACGACCTGGTCGAGGGTGAACTCCCAGAGCTTCTCGGGAAGCTCCAGGAACTTGAACGCCTGTGCCGCGACGACGAACCCGACGACGAGCGCCAGCAGCGGTGCCCAGGTCGCCATCGGGAAGGTTCCCGACTGCCAGGCGTTGCGGCTGAAACTGCTCCCGAACCCACTGATGGAGTACCAAGGGAACCAGCTGAAGACGAAGGTGACGGCTGCACCGATCAGCAGGGTGAGCTTACCGGGACTCACGTCGTTCATGGGAGATCTCCTCGTCGCGACGGGTGGGGGTCGACCAGTAGAGTAGTGGATGTCGGGGGATCGACGCGTTCGCGCGCTGCTGCGGTGCCTCACCGACCGCGTTTGCTAGCGTCGCCCCACGTGCGAGTGGCGGTGCTGGTCTCGGGAACCGGGTCGATCCTCGAGTCCATCATCGAACATGGGGTATCCGTGGCGCTCGTGGTCTCCGACCGGGCCTGTGGCGGCCTGGCAAGAGCCGAGGCCGCCGATATCCCGGCCGTCCTCGTCGAGCGTACGGACTTCACGAAAACCTTCGACCGTGACGCGTACAGCAACCGCGTCGCCGACGTCCTCGACGCCCATGGCATCGACCTGGTGGCCATGGCCGGTTGGGGCACCATCTTCAGTGCCGCGATGCACGACCGCTACGGCGGCAGGATTCTCAACACCCACCCGGCATTGCTGCCGGCGTTTCCGGGCTGGCATGCCGTGCGTGACGCGCTCGCTCACGGTGTGAAGGTCACCGGTTGTACGGTGCATGTCGCAGGTGTCGAGGTCGACACCGGCCGGATTCTCGCCCAGGGATCGGTCGAGGTGTCCGACGACGACGACGAGTCCAGCCTGCACGAACGCATCAAGACCGTCGAACGGGAGCTCTACCCGGCGACGATCCTGGCCGTCGTCGACGGCCGCATCCCCTTGCAAGTCCCTGAGAACCCCTGAGAGGTACGCCGTGCGAGCTTTCCTGTCCGTGTACGACAAGACAGGTGTGGTCGATCTGGCCACCGGATTGACGGAAGCCGGATGGGAACTACTCTCCAGCGGCGGCACCGCTCACGTCCTGCGTGAGGCCGGGGTCGAGGTGACCGACACCGAGACCTATACGGGGTATCCGGCGATTCTCGGGCACCGGGTCATGACCCTGCATCCCAAGATCCACGGGGGGATCCTCGCCGATCCCACCGACCCCGATCACCGGGCGGACATGGCCGCCCACGACATCACCATGATCGACCTGGTCGTGGCGAATTTGTACCCGTTCGGGTCGGACCCGACCGATTTCGCCCACGGCGGGTCGGCCGGTGCGATGGATCTGGTCGACATCGGCGGGCCGGCCATGATTCGTGCCGCGGCGAAGAACCACGCGCACGTCGCCGTGGTGGTCGACCCGGTGGACTACCCAGAGGTGCTCGACGAGGCACGTGCCGGCGCCATCGGTGACGGCCTTCGCCGCACCCTCGCCCGCAAGGCCTTCGCGACGACCGCCGCTTATGACGCCGCGATCGTGGAATGGCTCGACACCGACGCCGGTGGCGACGAGCTACCGGCCACGTACCACCTGGCCCTCGAGAAGGTCGACACGAATCGCTACGGCGAGAACCCGCACCAGCGTGGCGCCCGTTACCGCCGGATCGGCGCCACCAGCTGGCTGGACGACATCACCCAGCACTCGGGTCTGGCACTGAGCTATCTGAACCTGTTCGACACCGACGCGGCCTGGCGGTGCGTGCACGACCTGGGCGACGACCCGGCCGTGGTCGTCGTCAAGCACGCCAACCCGTGCGGCGTGGCTGTCGGTGGCGAACTCGCCGAGGTGTATCAGCGGGCATATGACTGCGACAGCCGTTCGGCTTTCGGCGGCATCGTTTCCTTCAACCGCACGGTCGACGCCGCGACCGTCGAACGAATGGTCGCTGCCGCCCAGGCCGACGTGGTGATCGCTCCCGGTTATGACGACGGGGTGGTCGACGCGCTGATCGGGCGTCGCAAGAACACCCGGATCCTCACCGCCCCGGTGCCGAGTTCGGAGCCTTATGAGTTGCGTCAGATCGGGGGCGGTTACCTGTTGCAGGACGCCCATTCCTTCGTCGCCGGTCGTGACGACTGGCGGGTCGTGACCGAACGCCGGCCGACCGACGCGGAGTGGGCCGACGTCGCGCTGGCCTGGCGTCTGGTGGGCTGGGTCAAGTCGAACGCGATCGTGCTGGTCAAGGACCGCACCGCCTGGGGCATCGGAGCGGGTCAGCAGAACCGGGTCGAGTCCGGGCTGTTGGCGGCGACCAAGGCCGACGGTCGGGCCGTCGGCGGGGCGTGCGCGTCGGATGCGTTCTACCCGTTCGCCGATGGGATCGAGGCCGCGGCTTCGTCGGGGGTGGCCGTGGTCATCCAACCGGGTGGGGCGATGCGCGACGACGAGAACATCGCGAAGGCGAATGAGCTGGGTCTGGCGATGGTCTTCACCGGAGAACGTCACTTCCTGCACTGATTGCTGTCGAGCTCGGGCGGACCTTCGGTCCTGCTCGCTCGGGCTTCGCCATCTGGGCGTCATC
>DASSYG010000082.1:0-2647 GCA_035703405.1 Acidimicrobiales bacterium
GCTCGCGCTGAACTCGGTCGGTACGGTGTCCGCCTCGTCCGCGGGTCCGTGACCCGACGGTGTGACGGAAATCTTCGCTCGACGGGGCCGCGTGGGCATGCGTCGCCCGACCTGGGGGAACGACACCGGATCGCTCGTCGAAACGGCCTTCGAATGGCGGCTGTCACGTCGTGGCGCTTCAAGGTACCGCGGCATCCTGACGAAGAGCCAGGATGCCTACGAAGCACCAGACCCTCCGAAAACTCGTTTCTCCTGTCCTGTTGGCCGTGGCACTCGTCGCTTCGGCAGCCGCCTGCCAACCGGACGATGCGACGTCGAAGAAGCCACTGACCTGGCACATCCAGCTCTCCGGAGCGATCGACACGAACCTCCCGGCACAGATCTTCGACCTCGACGGGTTCAACACCCCTGCGTCGACGGTGAAAGCCTTGAACGCCAAGGGCAAGATCACGATCTGTTACGTCGACCTCGGGTCCATCGAGAACTACCGAGCCGACTACGGCGACTTCGCTCCTGAAGCCCTTTCGAAACAGAACCCCGAATGGCCGGACGAGCAGTGGTTGAACATCCTGCGACTCGACGTCCCCGGTCCGACGGGCAAGACCGCCCGGCAACTTCTGCAGGCCCGCCTGGACATGTGCAAGGACAAGGGCTTCCACGGCGTCGACCCGGACATGATCGAGGTGTACGCCGCTTCAGGTGTGACCTTCGCACCGGCCTCTCGAAAGATCACCTACGCCGACCAGATCACCTTCAACCGCTGGATCGCCGACGAAGCCCACGCCCGGGGCATGCTCGTCGGTCTCAAGGGCGACATCGAACAGGCCCGGGATCTGGCCCCGTACTTCGACTTCTCGGTCAACGAGGAGTGCCACTACTACGACGAGTGTCACCTACTCGATGGGTTCACCAAGGCCGACAAGCCGGTGCTGAACATCGAGTACGCCGGGTCTGACGCGTCGTTCGTCTCCGGGGTGTGTCCCAAGGCCGACCGAGCGGGATTCTTCACCGTGAAGAAGAAGATGTCGCTCAACGCGTGGACTCTCCACTGCCCGTCCTGACCGGAGGGCGGCCCGGGCGGTCAGGTCGTGTGGCTCCACGAGGCGACCTGATTCAGAGCGTCACGGATCGGAATCGCGAAACCGATGTTGGACGCCTGGGTCTGCCCGCTTGACGATGCCACTGCGGTGTTCATGCCGATCACGGTGCCGTTCGCATCGACGAGCGGGCCACCCGAGTTGCCCGACGAGATCGCGGCGTCGGTCTGCAACAGTCCGGTCAACTGCGACGACGACGTCTGGATCGAACGGTCGACTGCCGAGACGATGCCCTGGGTGACGGTGAGGGATCCTTTCAGCGCGAGCGCATTGCCGATCGCGACCGCGCCTTCGCCCACTTCGACGTCGTCCGACGTCGCCAGGTCCGCGGCGCGGAGCCCGGTGGTGTCCCCCACGTGGATCACGGCGAGATCCCTCGACGTGTCCGAACCGACAAGCGTGGCGGTACGGGTGGTCGTGCTACCGGGCAAGGTCACGGTGAGCGTCTGGGCGCCGGCGACCACGTGAGCGTTGGTGAGGATGTTGCCCGAATCGTCGATGACGATGCCGGTGCCCGCGTCTTCACCTTCGGAGGCCCACGGCCCGTCATAGGAGATGACCTTGGCCTGGATCGCGACGACCGAGTTCTTCATCTTGCCCAGCACGGCGGCCGCGTCGATCTCGGAGGTGGGTGTGGCTCCCGGGGAGTGGTCCGCCACGGTCCGGGCAGCCACCGAAGCGGCCGGGTCCGCGGGGTCATCGGCCAGTCGGGTGCCGAAGAATCCGCCCGCGACGCCACCGGCGAGCACGAGTGCCGCGGCAGCGAGGCCCGCGGCGACTCGGCGGCGGACACGGTGAACGCGAGGGGCAAGGGGCGGCTCGCCGCTCCCAGCTCCCGACGAACCTCGGAATCCTGGAGTCGGAGGCACCGGAGGAAGGGGAGGCGCCCCGGCGGGTGGCCGCCCGGGAGTGACGCGTGGGGCCCAGGTGGTCAGCAGTGTGCCAGGGGTTGCGCCGGCGTGGGTCGGCGGATCCTCGGGTAGGCCGGGCCAGGCGGCCGCCGGCGCCGCACCGCGGGGCGGCGCGCCCGACCATTCGGTGACGGGGCGCCGAGGGTTCGGCGGTTCGAACCGGGGAGACGCCGGAGGGAAGGGAACGTGTGGGGAATGCTCGTACATGTCGAGGTCGTCGTATGCCATCCCTGGAGGCTCGCTTCCTCAGCACAGAGTCCGATCCGAGTCACCTTGGGATTTGCTCAGAGTCCACGAGCGCGGCGATCTACCGGGGCCTCAGATCTGACGGGTCGTCAGGTTCGCCGGTAGGCTGCTGGCCGTCACCGACCTCTCCGGGAGCATCATGCGAGGCATCATCTCCGCCGCCGGGTACGTCCCGCACCATCGGCTCGACCGAACCGAGATCACGGCGTTCTTCGGATCCGGAGGAGGCAAGGGGACCCGCAGTGTCGCGTCCTACGACGAGGACACCACGACCCTCGCCGTCGAGGCCGGCCGTCTCGCCATGGGAGACGCCGGTCGCGACGTCGGGCACAACGGCGGCCCGACCGCAACGCCTCGGTCGGTGTGGTTCGCGACGTCGACACCCACCTACCT
>DASSYG010000152.1:0-11172 GCA_035703405.1 Acidimicrobiales bacterium
GCAACCTGGAGCCGCCGACGGCCCTGTGGTCGATCGCCGTCGTCGGGGTGTTCGCCTGGTCGATGGGTGCGGGGATGTTCATCGATTCGTGGCCACTCAAGATGGTGCTGGTGCCGTTTCTGTGTGTGGTGATCGCCGCCTGGTGCACCGCCGCAGGTGACCGCGCCGCGCTCGTCGTGCTCGCGGTCACCGCGAACTACGCCTGGCTCGATCACCTCGTCCTGGCGCTCGTCGTGCCGCTGGTCGCGTTCGTCGGCTGTGTCGGTCTGGTTCTGGGGCATCGCCGCGCCAACCGCGCCGATCCCGAGGGCAGGGTCGCCCGCCGACGGCGTTTTCTCACGTCGACGGGGGTCGCGGGCGGGGTGACCTTCGTGATGTGGCTTCCCGCGCTCGTGCAGCAGGTCACGAACTCCCCCGGCAACCTGCGTCTGCTGCTCACCGGCACCGAAGGCGGCCCGGCGGCGATCCATTCGGTGACCGACGCCGTGCACGTCGTGGCGAGCCTGGTCGGGCGACCGCCGTTCTTCCTACGGGGCACGCTGGAGGACCCGACCTTCTACCGCGTCCATCACACCGGGTTCGTGGCCGGTTCGGCGACGTGGTACGACCTGATCGTCGTGGTGGTCGGCGTCGCCGTCTTCGCCACGTTGGCGATGCTCGCCGTGCGGGCGCGGGACCGGGTCGGATTCGCCCTCCTCGCCGTCTCGGCGACGACGACGCTCGGGAGCCTCGCGACGGTGTATCTGGCACCTCAGACCACTGCGGTCGTACCCGAATACCTGTACTCGGTCTGGGTCACCGCGCTGTTCGCGTGGCTGGCCGTGATCGTCAACGTGATCCGCCGCAGCGGCATCGCGCCGGCGCCCGCCTCGACCTACGGCGCGCTCGGCGTCGCGGTCGTCTTCGGGGTCCTGAATCTTCCGAGTTCACCCACGGGTTACACCTCCCGGCCCGAGGAGCACGCGATCGCCCACCGCATGAGCGCATCGGTCATCGAGCACATCGACGGGACCGGACCGGTGGCGGTGAGCCTCGAGAACACCTTCACCCAGAACGCCGACTATCTGTCGGCGCTGCTGGTCGAGTTGCGGGACCACGGAATCGCGTTCTGCTACCCGACCCCGAACACGTCGCTGTACGACTTCATCCCCGATTGTGGCACTTCTCCGTCGTCCACCCCGCGCACCAGGATCGTCCTGGCCGACAAGGCCGCGTCGGAGCCTCCCGCGGGCGACGTGGTGTTCCGCGGCGCAATCTTCCCCCAGCAGGCCGACGCATCCGACACGGCGCTCGATCGGCGGATCCGACGCTGGTTGGAGCGCCGGTCGGCGCTGCAGCTCACCGACGCGGCCCGACGGCCGTTTCTCGGCCCGACGATCCCCGCGTTCCTGCAAGGACAGGCACAGTCGCTCGAACCCCAGGGCGGCAACCTCGGTCATCTCGTCGACGACCCGGCGTTCCAGCGAATGATCATCACCTGGTGGCAGCGTGCCGATGCCCGCAACGCGCCACTGTTCGCCGGGCAACCCGTCTCGCCTGCGGAATTGTACGAGTGGGCCGAGGATCGATATCGCTCCGATCTCGTGCTCTGGGTGACCGAGCAGCCGACCGACTGACGCACGCCGGACGTGGGCGGCATCGTCGGTCGGACCTCGGGAGGTGCCCGGTACGATGACCGTCATGGAACTGTGGCACAACCCTCGTTGTTCGAAGAGCCGGGCAGCCAAGGCGCTGCTGGATGAGCGCGGTGTCGACTACACCGAACGGCGCTACCTCGACGACGCGCCGGATGCGGCGACGCTTGATTCGGTCTGCACCGAGTTGGGAGTGGAGCCCTGGGACATCACCCGCATGGGAGAGGACCGCGCGAAGGAACTCGGACTCGCCGATGCGCCTCGTGATCGCGCGGCGTGGATCACGACACTTGTCGCCGATCCGATCCTGATAGAACGACCGATCCTGGTCACCGACGACGGGCGCGCCGCGGTGGGTCGCCCGATCGAGAACATCGAATTGTTGCTGGACTGAAGTCGACGCTCGGGCCGGGGTCGTGCCGACGCGTGACGGCCGATGTCAGGCCCCGGACGACGTGCCGAGCAACTCTTCGAGTCGATCGAGGGTCGCGGACATGTCCTTGAGTGTTTTCGACGCGAGGCGACGCACGAACGGGCGGCTGATCGCCGACTCGCCGGAGATGTCCCAGGTCTCGCGGACCAACGTGCCACCGTCGTCCACTTCGAGTTCGTAGCGCCAGACCCTGCCTCCGGCGTGGCGTCCGAGCTTTCCCGGACCGGTGGTACGCCACGCGATGAGACGCTCCGGTTCGAACTCGACGATCTCACTCTCCATCGAGTAGGGCACACCCATCTTCATCGACATGCCGAAGCGGTCGCCGAGTCCGACCTGGCCGTCCACCCCACGCGCGTTGCGCACGGTGCCCGACCCGTCGAAGGTGTGATGACGCGACGGGGTCGCGAGCACCTCGAAGATCGCCGCGGCCGGCGCATGCACGACGCGTTCCACACTGACACTGTCCCGATCGGTCATGGCGACATCCTAGGAACACCGCCCGGGTCAGAGGGCTACAGGAGCGACTCGACGGCGTCGGCGACTTCATCGAGATCCAGGCGCGGTTCGTCGAAGCGGCGCACGTCACGGTAGGTGCGGTCCCGACCCGTGGGGTCACAGAACCAGTGCCGGATCTGCATCGTCACGGGTTCGCGCAACTCGACGGGGATGGTGGCGAGGTCGGCGGTGGTGATCTGTCCGACGATCAGCAGCCGACCGAGGTCATAGAGGTCTGATGCGCGCTTCTCGGGTCTGGACGACGAGCGCAGGGGCACGGTGGTGACCTTCATCGTCACCAGGCCCGTCGACGAGGCGACGAGGCGGCCATCGGCGCGGGCGAGCACCGTGCCGGTCCCGTCCTCGACGGCGACGAGGTCGAGTTTCGTGGCGGTCTCGAATGCCCAGGAGTGAGCGATCACGTTCAGGTCGAGATCACCGAGCGGCTCGTCGTGGGCAGTGAGCTCGGCGATGAGCGCCGAGGTGGGCTCGGGGGACACGTCGATCACGTCCAGATCGAAGTTGCCCGCGAAGGTGTACTGACCTCCGCCCGGGGCGGTCACGGCGAGACTGGCGATCTCGTCGTGGATGCCGGCGAGGTCCCGGGTCACCGCATCCAGATCGACCGTCGAGCGGTGGGGAACGCCGACCCGACACAGCACCGCCAATCCGCCGATGAGTCGCAACTGGGGCGGGAGCGATGCGAGCAGGTCGACGGCCCGGTGGGTGGTGCCGTCGCGACGGCCGGTCAGCATGATCACGATGCGGACCCGTCGGGCACGATGCCCCAGTCCTCGACGATCTCGCGTCCTCGCGAGGGGTCGGCCGCCAGGCGCAACGCGCAGATGAGGGGATGTGCGACCGTCCAGGGATGCTCGGCGTCCGCGGGGTGATCCGGGTTCTCGGGTAGGAACGTGACGGGGGAGACGCGCACCCAGGTTCGACTCGGTGCGTCGCGGTCGGCGAGCGCGCGTAGACGGCGATAGACCCTGACGTTTGGCACATAGGCCCGGGCCGGCTGATCGCCGGCTGCGGCGATCCGGGCGCCACCCAGGGTCGCGGCCCGCTCGTCGACGCGTACCAGCACGTCGGAACCGGCGCGTTCGGCGGCGTCGTCGAGGTCGACGGGCAGTCCCATCCAGCCGTCGTCGGGCCAGTGGGCGGCGGTCTCCCAGAACAGATCGGGCAGCAGTGGTAGTCGACTCGTGTTGCCGACGAGGCCGATCGCGGCGAGGCGCGCGGTCATCTCGTGGACCGAACCGACGCTGCGTCCGATCAGCGAGGCGACGTGACGGGTCGACACGACCCGGGTGGGTTCGAGGAGTGCGGCGACCGCGACTTCGAGACCCACGGTGGTCCACGGGTTGCCGCCCTGGGTCGCAGGGTTGTCGGCGAGCCCGGGGATCGGCGCTTCGATGCGCACACCATTGGTCCAGAGTCGTAGGTGGCCGCGTCGGTCCAGCCAGCCCCAGCCGGCTCGTCGCAACACGTCGCGGCCGGGGTCCGATATCCGGTCGGCGATCACCATCGCGGGTCGCAGCGGTGGCGCCTCGTCGACGATGCCGGCCAGGGCGGCGGGCGTGGGATGGGCCCGGTCGACGAAGGAGACCACGAACCGGTTGCCGTCGACGACCAACGCGCCATCGCCCCGTTCGGCTGGGACGCCAATGGCCGCGAGGGCATCGGCCACTTCTCTGAGCAATTCGTCAGAAGCTGTCGTCTGCGCCGTCACGAACACCGAACACAGGTTAGCAGGCTGGGTCTTACTCGGTATTTCCCGGATCTGCGCCGTCGCGAACACCGAACAATGCGAGCGTGACGGCAGACATGAACCGACGAAGGGCTTCGTCGGGTCGACTGCGGATCGATGCCGTGGCCGGTCGGGACCTCACCGATGAGTTCAAACCGTCGAACCGCGCCGACCCCGTCGCCCGATCCTCTGGCGCTGTAGGTTCGGGGAGATGACCCGGGCCGCTGAACTTCCCGATGCCGCTGCGGCGATGGCCGACGCCTTCGACCGTGCAGCCAACGGCCCTCGAGTGAGCGAGGACCGTGCCCTCGCCGACCAGGTCCGCGAGTTGATCCGGCTCTGTCGCAGCAGCGCCGTCGACGATGCCACCCAGGCCAAAGCGCTCGAGCACTTGAGTGCCGCCACCGATCTGCTCGGAAATGCCCAGTACGAAGGCCCCTACTGGGTGACCGGCCAGACGGTACTGCAAGCACCCACGCCCACCCGCGACCTACAGGCGATGTGCCCGTACTCCCCTGCCATGGGCCCCGCGAACCCGATCGCCCCGAACATCGAGATCACCGTCGGCGACGACAACACCGTCCACGGGCTCGTGACCTTGAGCGAGTCCTACAACGGTCCCCCTTTCGACCACGCCCACGGCGGGGTCATCGCCCTGCTGTACGACGACCTGGTGGGGATGGCCACGATGCTCGGCGCGGGAGGCGGCATGACCGCGAACCTCAGCATCGACTACCGGCGGCCCACGCCACTGTTCAAACCGCTCGAGATCGTCGCGTGGTTCGACCACGCCGAGGGCCGCAAGCTCCACTCCAAGGGCACGATGCACTGCGAGGGTGAACTGTTGAGCGAGGCGAACGGCCTGTTCATCCGCCCCGACTCCTTCCCCGTCGGCACCCCCACCCCCTGACCGAATCGGTGGTGGGGTTCAGGTGTCGCCGGTGAGGAACTGCTGATAGGCGGGATTGCCGGCCTCGTTGCCGAAGGGGTAGCCGAGCGTCTCGAGGAACGTGTGGAACGCGTCGCGTTCGCCGGGAGGCACCTCGAACCCGGCGAGCACGCGCCCGATGTCGGCGCCGTGGTTCCGGTAGTGGAACAGGCTGATGTTCCAGCGGCCTCCCAGCACGCCGAGGAACTCCATGAGCGCGCCGGCCCGTTCGGGGAACTCGAATCGGTAGACGACCTCGTCGACCACCGCGGACGCGTGCCCGCCGACCATATGGCGGACGTGCAGCTTCGCGACGTCGTTGCCTGACAAGTCGATCGTGGCGTAGCCGGCCGCCCGCAGCGTGTCGGCCAGATCGGCCGCATCGGTGAGCGACGTCGTCGTGACGCCGACGAAGATCTGCGCGCTCTGCCGGCTGTGCAGCCGGTAGTTGAACTCGGTCACCACGCGCTTGCCGAGTCGGTCACAGAAATCGCTGAACGCCCCTTTGCGTTCGGGGATCGTCACCGCGAACAACGCCTCGCGTTGCTCACCCACCTCGGCCTGTTCGGCCACGAACCGCAGCCGGTCGAAGTTCATGTTGGCGCCACTGAGCACCGCGACCAGATGCTTGCCGGCCACGTCATGGCCTTCGGCCCACCGTTTCATCCCGGCGACCGAGAGCGCTCCGGCGGGTTCCACGATCGCCCGGGCGTCGTCGAACACGTCCTTGATGGCGCCGCTGACGTCGGAGTTGGTCACGGTGACCACCTCGTCGACGACCTCGCGGGCCAGAGCGAACGTGTAGTCGCCGACCCGGCGGACGGCGACCCCGTCGGCGAAGATCCCGACCTCGGCGAGCTCGACGGGGCGTCCCGCCGTGAGTGACCGGGACATGGCGTCGGCTTCGATCGACTCCACCCCGATGACGGCCACCTCGGGCATCACCGTCTTCAGGTAGGCGCCGATCCCACCGATGAGTCCGCCGCCACCCACGGGCACGAACACCGCATCGAGTCCGTCGGTCGCCCGCCGCACGATCTCATCGGCGATCGTGCCCTGCCCGGCGACCACGAGCGGGTCGTCGAAGGGATGCACGAACGTCATGCCCGACGACGCGATGAGGGTGTCGCAGTAGGCCTTCGCGTCGGAGAAGCTGTCACCGGCCAACACCACCTCGGCCCCCAGCGCACGCACGGCATCGATCTTGATCACCGGGGTCGTCTCGGGCATCACGATCCGCGCGCGCACTCCCAGATGCCGTGCCGACCACGCGACGCCTTGCGCGTGGTTGCCCGCGCTCGCGGTGATCACGCCACGTTCCAGCTCGGCCTTCGTCAGGTGGGCGATGCGGTTGTGCGCCCCACGGATCTTGAAACTGAACACCGGCTGGAGGTCTTCACGTTTGAACGACACCGTGCACCCGAGACGGGCCGACAAGCGGTGGGCGACGTCCAGTGGCGTCTCGTGGGCGACCTCGTAGACCCGGCTCGTCAGGATCGACCGCAGCAGTTCGCCCGGTTCGACCGCCGGGACCATGCTCACGGGACGAGTTCGGTGCGCAGGTCCCGTTTGAGGAACTTGCCCGCGGCGTTGCGTGGCAACGGTTCGGTGCGCACATCGATCCGTTCGGGCACCTTGAAGGCGGCGAGCCGCCCGGCCACGAAGGTGCGCAACTCGGCCTCGGTGACCGCCACCCCTGGCTTGGGGAGGACCGCGGCGGCCACGATCTCTCCGAGGCGATCGTCGGGGAGGCCGAACACCGCTGCCTCGTGCACTCCCGGATGCTCATAGAGCGCGTCCTCGACTTCGGCGCAGTACACGTTCTCGCCGCCGCGCAACACCATGTCCTTGGCGCGGTCCGACACGTACACGAACCCGTCGTCGTCGACGTGGCCGATGTCGCCGGTGCGCAACCACCCGTCCACGATCGTCTCCGCGGTGGCATCGGGACGGTTCCAGTAGCCACGGATCAGGTGCGGGCCGGTCATCCACAACTCACCGGTTGCACCGTTGGGGAGCGGATTGCCATCGGGGTCGCGGGCCTCGATGTCGGCGATCGCCACGAGCCGGCCGGTGCTGGTGGGGTGGGTCACGTAGTCGTCACCGGAGTTGCCAGGGCCGTAGGAGTTGGTCTCGGTCATGCCGTAGCCGATGTTGGGACGGGCTTTGGTGAACGAGTCGTCGACCTTCTGGACGAGCTTCGCAGGCGTGGGCGCGCCACCGCCGCCGACGCTGACGAGGCTGGAGGTGTCGAAGTCGGCGAAGCGGGGTGACGACACGAGGTCGTGGCTCTGGGTGGGCACGCCGACGAAGTTCGTGACCGCTTCGGCTTCGATGAGCTCGAGGGCCCGTTCGGCGTCCCAGTGGTGCATGATCACCAGCTTCAACCCACTCGACAGACAGCTCAGCATGACCGGCACCGACCCGGTCACGTGGAACAGCGGGACGATCAGGATGAACACCGGCCGGACGATTCCCGAGGCCGCTGCCACGTTCGCGGCGGGCGCGTCGCCGTCGCTCGAGCTGGTGGACGAGCCAGCGGCCGAGCTGGAGGTCGGCTCGGGGTTGCCGACGACCCGCTGGCGTTCGATCGCCGCTCGTGCCCCGAAAGCCAGCAGGGCGCTCAGGACCGCCCGGTGGCTGGACACGGCGCCTTTGGGCCTGCCGGTGGTGCCCGAGGTGTAGAGGATCGTCGCGTCGTCGTCGATGTCGATCTTGCCCTGCTGTGGTGCTGCGCCGGCGATGCTGACTTCTTCGAATCGGTCGACTCCATCGGGCACGGCGTCGCCCAGGCGCACGCCGACCAGCGCGATGTCACGCTCGCCACAACGGGCGGCCATGCGCTCGACCCGCTCGGCATCCGCGACGACGACCCTGGGGGTCGAGTCGTCGAGGGCGAACTCCAGCTCATCAGCCGTCCCCCAGGCGTTTAGCGACACGACGATCGCACCCACCGAGATCGCCGCGCCCCAGGCGACGGTCCACTCGGGATAGTTCCGCATCGCGATCGCGACCCGGTCGCTCCTGGCGACGCCATAGGCATCGACCAACGCTGCCGCGAAGGCGTCGACGGCGTCGATCCAGTCGCCGAAGGTCCACCGTTCGTCCTCGTAGACCAAGAAAGTGTCGTCGCGTCGCAGCCGAGCCGAATCGACCAGGTCGCGCAGGCTCCCCGGGGAGTTCTCGAACACCTTGGTGCGGCGACCGTCGAGGTCCTTGGTGGTGATGGCGAACCGTTGGCCGGACGCGATCACCCGCGTCTGGGCTTCTTCGAAACTGAGGGGCACGTCCGGCACATTAGAGGACGGGCCGACAGGTGCGTGGGCGAGTCCCGAGCCGGTGTCGTCCGAACCCGCTGAGTGGAAAACCGCTTGCTACGCTGCACGCGTCGAATCGAGCAGGGAGGGAACGATGCATCTTGCATTCACCGGGCACCGACGTTTGCGACGACGCGGCATGTGGGCGGTGACCGCCTGTCTATCGGTCGCACTCGTCGCGTGCAATCCGCATTTTGGCGAGTCGAACGGACCGTTCCGACGCGGCACCATCACGACGCAGAACGGGGAGACGTTCGGCTACTCCGGTGGCGCCGACACGGTCGTTGTCTCCTCTTCGGGATCCAACACCTCCGGAAACACGCGTGAGTTCTTCTGGCAGGAGGACCGGGCATTTTATTCGGACCAGCAAAGCTGCAACACCTGGGAGACACCGACTGGCAGCCAGATCGGAGACAGCATTCAACCGGGGCTCGCGATGCGTATCGCGCCGAGTGGTCCGGAGCGGTCCGGAGTGAAGGGCATCACCGTGAATGAGAACATCTGGTCCGGTGCGATCTGGATCTTCTGGGTCAACGTCTGGGATTCGAGCAACGTCGAGGCTCCCATCCAAGGAGTGCAGAGCTTCGATCTGTCACCAGTCGTCGGAAAATTCTGGGTCGACGAGGATGGACTCCACTCGACACTCGAGCCGGGACCTTGGCACGTGTGTGCCCGCACACAAGGATCACGAGTGAGCTTCAAGGTGTGGACCGGTGACGATCCGGAGCCCTCCTGGGATGATCCCGAACAGGTCCACTCCGCGACATTGCCCGACGGTTGGGACTATCCCGGCTACTCAGGCGGTTACGTCGGACATATCAGGGCCGGACAGTCCGCCGTATTCTCGGGCCAGTCCAGCGTCCCGTTGTGCCTGGAACCGGACATGAGCGACAGTGCCTACTGCCGGGAGAAGTTCGCCGGACCCGGGAGCACAACGACGACGACATCGCGGTCGCCGTCGGGTGCCACGACGATCCCCGGCTCGACCGGCTCGACCGGCTCGGTGCCTGCCACTGGAGGGTGAGTGCCATGCCGCTCAGGCGGTGGTGTTCGCCTCGTCGATGAGCGCGTCGAGTTCGTCCAGGGTGAAGGCGCCACCGAGCATCGGGAGTAGCCGACGGAGCGGGAACTGGCCGATCACCTTGACGAGCGACTCGTCGTCGAGGATCGGGCTGAGGTCCCCCAGCGGGCTCGACTTCATCCTCGTGATCAACCGATCCCGGCCGAACGGGTGGACGAGCCATTCCGCAAGGGTCGAGTACCCGTCCAGTCGTTCCGCGGGGACTTCTCCGGGCACTTCGATCGCCTCCACCAAGCGCAGATCCCGAGAAGACGCGGCCACCGCGACCTCATAGGAACCCGGGTCGAACACCCAGTCGTGGCTGCGAGTCGACCAGCGAGCCAGGTCCCGTCTCGACACCACGAACTGCACCCGTTCGGTGGCTCCGGGCTCGAGGGACACCTTGGTGAATCCTCGGAGTTCGCGCACCGGCCGGGGCACGGGCGCGTCGGTTGTCCCCACGTAGAGCTGCACCACCTCGGCTCCCGCGACATCACCGGAATTGGTGATCGTCGCCGCGACCTCGACGACCGGGTCGTCCAGATCGGATCCGCCCCCTCCGTCCACCAGGTCGACGGTCAGATCCGAATAGGCGAACGTGGTGTAAGACAACCCGAACCCGAATGGGTATGCGACCGAGACGTCGGCCGAGTCATAGCGGCGGTAGCCGACGAAGAGACCTTCGCCGTAGAACACCTTGCGTTCCGCACCGGGGAAGTTGCCGTACGCGGAGGCGTCCTCGAGCCGGAGTGGGATCGACTCGGCGAGCTTGCCCGACGGGTTCACCGCGCCGAGCACGAGGTCGGCGACCGCGCTCCCCGAAGCCTGCCCGCCCAGCCAGCACTCGAGCACCGCGGCGACCTGGTCGGCGAAGTCCCCGACGGTGACGACGCTGCCGTTGGCGAGCACGACCACCACATCGGATCGCGCCGCGCCGAGCGCCTCGATGAGTCGGAGCTGCTCATCTGGCAGGGCGAGGTCGGTGCGATCGAACCCTTCGGACTCATACGATGCCGGCAACCCCGCGAAGACCACCACGGCATCCGCGCCACGGGCGCAGTCGACCGCTTCGGCGATGAGCGTGGCCGCGTCGTCCGCCGGATCGGTGTTGTCGAGCGGGTACCCGGCGGCGAAGTCAACCTTCGTGCCCGCGGGCACGGCCGCGCGCAAGGCTCCCAGCGCATCGTCGACCCGGGTGGGATTCACTTGTGACGACCCCGCCCCCTGATACCGGGGAGTGCGGGCGAACTCGCCGATCACGGCGACACGCCGACCGTCGCCGACACGCAACGGCAACGCAGCGCCGTCGTTCTTCAACAGCACCGCCCCTTCGGCGGCCGCAGCACGCGCCAGTTGATGATGCGCGTCGATGTCGAACCCCCCGGACGCGGATGGCTCGGGTGCCCGATCGACCAGCTCCAATACCCGTCGCACCGCCACGTCCAGCGCCGCTTGGTCCAACGAGCCGTCGTGCACGGCGGCGACGATCGTTGCAGGGCTCGCCTTGCCCGTCGAGGGCATCTCCAGATCCAACCCGGCAGCGACCGACGCG
>DASSYG010000161.1:0-7061 GCA_035703405.1 Acidimicrobiales bacterium
TGGCGCTCGTGATGTTGCTCCGGACGGTGCGGGAGTTGCGTGCCGAGTTGACGCAGTTCCGGGAACGTGCCGACGCGGCATTGGGCGAGTTGAACGAGACCGTGGAGATCGCCCGGGCGGATCTGGAACGGGTCGACGATCTGGTCGGTTCCGCGGAGGCGCTGGCCGCCACCGTGGACGGGGTCGCCAAGGTCGGCTACCTGACGGTCGGAAAGCCCGTGATCAAGACGGTCGCGCTGGCCAAGGGAACCTCGCGGGCGGCGCGGCGGATGCGCGGTTCGAAAGCCGGCTGAGGAGCGAGGAGACCGGCATGTTCAAACGCATCATCTGGTTCACCGCAGGCGCAGCCGCCGGGGTCGCTGGCGTTCGCCGGGTCGAACGCGAGATCAGCGAACGACGGTCCAAGCTCGAACCCGAGTCGCTGGCCAATTCGGCGGTCGAAGTGGCCGGCCGCAGCGCTGACCGGGTCCGAGCCGCGCTCGAGGACGGCCGTCGGGAAATGCGCCGGGTGACCCATGAACTCGAATCGTCCCATGACCCGTCACGTCGACCGCCCCGGCCACGTGCACTCGGCTCCGCGGGAACCGGCTCATCGGTGGCGACCCCGAGTCGGTAGGCTCGAGAGACGCTATGGACAACGTGGGGAACGCCAACGAGCTGCGACGCGCCTTCGTCGATCACTTCACCGCGCTCGGTCACACCGAGGTGGCATCGGCAGGCCTGATTCCGCACCATCCGTCGGCCCCGATGTTCACCAATTCGGGCATGATGCCCTTCGTCCCGTACTTCCTCGGCGAGGAAGCGGTGCCGTGGAAACCTCCCCGGGCGGTGTCGGTGCAGAAGTGCGTGCGTGCCGGAGGCAAGCACAACGACCTCGATGCGATCGGGAGATCTCCGCGCCACCTGAGCTTCTTCGAGATGCTCGGGAACTTCAGCTTCGGGGACTACTTCAAAGAAGATGCCATCCGCTGGGCGTGGTCGTTCCTGACCGGGACGCTCGGCCTCGACGGCGACCGCATGTGGGTCACGGTGCACACCAGCGACGACGACGCCGAGGCGATCTGGATCGACACCATCGGGTTTCCCGAGAAGCGGATCCAACGCTGTGGTGAGGACAACTTCTGGGAGATGGGCGAGACCGGGCCGTGCGGCCCGTCGTCGGAGATCTTCTGGGACAACGGTCCCGAGTACGGCCCCGACGGCGGTCCGGCGAACGCCGCTGCCGAGGACCGATTCGTGGAGCTGTGGAACCTGGTGTTCCAGCAGCAGTTCCGGCACCCGGACGGGTCGCTGACCGACCTGACGACCAGGAACATCGACACCGGTGCCGGGCTCGAACGCATCCTCGCGGTGCTGTCGGGAAGCCCGTGGCTGTACGTGGCCGACACCCTGGCCGATCTCGTGTCGACCGCCGAGGATCTGACCGGCCGTAGACTCGGCGACGATCCGTCGGCCGACGTGGCACTCCGTCTGCTTGCCGATCACGCGCGCACGATGACGTTTCTGGTGGCCGACGGGGTCATCCCCTCGAACGAGGAACGCGGCTACGTCCTGCGCCGCATCATCCGCCGCGCGATCCGCTTCGCGTACCTGTTGGGGGTCTCCGACCAGGTCGTCACGCCGCTCGCCGGACGGGTCGCCGACGTGATGGGCTCGGCGTACCCCGAACTCGTCGAGAACCTCGAGGTGATCACCGGCGTGCTGGGCCGCGAAGAAGAGCAGTTCCGCCGCACGCTGAAGACTGGTATGAACATCCTCGACGCCGAGCTCGCCGAATTGGACGATGCTGCGGTGGTGCCGGGCCACGTGGCATTCCAGCTGCACGACACCTACGGCTTTCCGCTCGAGGTCACCAGCGAGATCGCGGCCGAGCGCGGTTACGACGTCGACCTGGACGGCTTTTCCAGTGAGATGGCCGAGCAACGCAACCGGGCGAAAGCCGCGGCCAAGTCCAGCGGCGTCGCGACGGGCGCGGCGGCCGCGGTGTTCGCCGAAGTGCTGGCCGAACACGGCACCACCGAGTTCACCGGTCGGGCCGAGGACACCTCCAAGGCCAAGATCCTCGCGGTCGTCCCGTCCGACGGTCCCGGCGATGACGATCTCGTGGCGATCTTCCTCGATCGGTCTCCGTTCTACGCCGAGTCCGGTGGTCAACTCGGCGACACCGGCACGATCACGACCGACACCGGGTCGGCCGAAGTGCTCGACACCACCTACGCGCTGCCCGACCTGCACCGCCACATCGCCCGGATCACGAGCGGATCGATCACCGCCGGGCAGGAGGCGGTGGCAGCGATCGACGCCGATCGGCGCAACGCGATCCGCCGTAACCACACGGCCACCCACCTGCTGCACTGGGCGCTGCGCGAAGTGCTCGGCGACCACGTGAAACAGCAGGGTTCGCTCGTGGCACCGGATCGTCTGCGGTTCGACTTCAGCCACTTCGAGGCGATGACGCCCGACCAGATCCGCGCGGTCGAAGATCTCGCGAACACCGAAGTCCTCGACAACGCTCCGGCGCGACATTTCGAGACGACCAAGGAACACGCGCTCGCGATGGGGGCGATCGCCTTCTTCGGTGAGAAGTACGGCGACGTCGTCCGGGTGCTCGAAGCCGGCCGTCATTCGGTCGAATTGTGCGGAGGTACCCACGTCGCCGCGCTCGGCGACATCGGACTCGTCAAGATCGTGTCCGAGACCTCGATCGGTTCGAATCTGCGACGGATCGAGGCCACGACCGGACTGGGGTCGCTCGAGTACCTGCGAGGCGACGAGGACCTGCTGGCATCCGCCGCCGCGCGGCTGGGGGTGCCCGCCCGTGACCTGGTGGCCGGTATCGACAAACGGCACGACGAACTGGAGGCCGCCCGCGCCGAGCTCGTGTCGCTGCACCGCAAGCTCGCGGTCGCGCGGGCCCGGGATCTCGCCCAGGACGCCGTCGACGGGATCGTCGTCGCCCGCGTCGACGACCTCACCCGCGACGACCTGAGATCGGTGGCCGTCGCGATACGCGACGAGCCCGGGATCTCCTGCGTCGTGCTGGGCGGTGCGACCGACACCGGAGGTGCCGCCCTCGTGGTCGCTTCGCGGTCGGATTCGGGCCGGCACGCCGGTGCGCTCGTCGGGGAACTCTCCTCGACGCTCGGCGGTGGAGGCAACACCAAGAACGCCGAGTTGGCGATGGCCGGGGGCCGCGACGCCGCCCGCGTCGACGCCACGCTGGCGGCCGCGCGGGTGCTCCTGGTGGAGAAACCCTGAGGTCGCCGAACGTGCGCGTCATCGGTATCGACCCGGGGGCCAGACGTGTCGGGGTCGCGATCGGTCACACGGCCACAGGCGTGGCCACGCCTTATGAGGTCTGGCCACGCCGCGAGGGCAAGTCGCTGGCCGACCGCCTACGGGACTGCGTCGCCGAGTGGGATGCCGAACGCGTGGTCATGGGACTTCCGCGGTCCCTCGATGGCACCGAGGGTCCCGCGGCACGCGCAGCACGGGAACTCGCCGCCGAACTCAGCCGTGCGGTCGGCGTACCGGTGGAACTCCACGACGAACGATTTTCGACGGTGACCGCCCAGGCTTCGTTGCACCAGGGAGGTCTCGACACCCGACGGAGCCGGAAGATCGTGGACGCGGTCGCCGCGTCGGTGATCTTGCAGAGCTGGTTGGATGCACAACGCGAGGAGGACGCGTGACCACTCGGGGCCGCCGAGCGCGTCGACGTCGTCGCATCGTCGTGGGGCTGGTGTCTGTTGCGGCAGTAGTGGCCGTGGTGTGCCTGGCGGCATTCGGCTGGTACCGCACCCAGCTCCAGGCCGGCGGCGGTCCCCGAACCAAGGTCGTCGTGGAGATCCCGCAGGGTTCGAGCACCGCCGACATCGCGGGGCAGCTCGAAGATGCCGCGGTGATCCGCAACGCCACCGCGTTCACCTGGCACGCACGGTTCTCGGGAGCGGGTCCCTTCGACGCGGGTCGCTACCGCTTCACCAAGAGCTCTTCGGCCGACACCGCGCTCGAGGTGCTCGCCAGAGGCTCCATCGGGCCGGAGATCACCACAGTGACGATTCCCGAGGGGTTCCGGCTTGCTCAGATCGAACAACGCATCCACGAGAGGATCCCGCGCTTCACGGTCGACGATATCGACACGGCGCTCACAGGTGGCGACGTGACGTCGTCGTTGTTGCCCCAGGGGAGCGACGACTACGAGGGACTGTTGTTTCCGGCGACCTACTCGGTCACCCCTGACGACTCGGTGTCCGATCTGCTGCAGGAGATGGCCGACGGCATGGTCGCCCGCGTCGACGGCCTGAAGGTCGATGCAGACGTGGCGGCCCTCGGGCTCAGCGACCATCAGCTCGTTGTCGTTGCGTCGCTGGTGCAGGCCGAAGCCGGCAACCCTGACGAGGCGGCCAAGATCGCCCGGGTGATCTACAACCGACTCGCCGCCGGCGAACCACTGGGCATCGATGCGACGAGCCGGTATCTGTCGATCATCTCCGGCGAACCCGTCGACTTCGAGTCGGCGTCGCCCTACAACACCCGTCGACGGCCCGGTCTGCCTCCCACGCCGATCGGTGCGCCGGGCCAGTTCGCACTGGACGCCGCCGCGCACCCCGCACCCGGGGACTGGATGTGGTACGTCCGCTCGGTCACCAACGATGCGGAGGGACGCCCCCAACACACGTTCACCAACTCGGCCGAGGAATTCGCCCGCGCCAAGCAGGCCTGCCACGATGCCGGACTCGGATGCGGTGCGCCATGACCCTGCACGGACGACTCCCCACCGCCACGACGCGGTTCGCCGCCGTGGTCGGTGACCCGGTTCGACACTCGCTCTCGCCGGAGTTGTTGAACACCGCTTTTCAACGGCTCGAACTCGATTGGACGTTCGGCGCGTTCGAGGTGGCCGACGGGTCCGTCGGCGACGTGATCGGCGCGATGCGAGCCCTGCCACTGTGGGGTCTGAGCGTCACGATGCCGCACAAGGCTGCGGTGATCCCGTTTCTCGACGGTCTCTCCCCGGTCGCCGAACGGCTCGGTGCGGTCAACTGTGTCGCCTGGGACTCGTCGCGCCTGGTGGGCCACTCGACCGACGGAGCCGGTTTGATCGACGCCTTGCGTGACGAAGGGTTCGACCCGCACGGCAAGCGCTGCGTGGTGCTCGGCGCGGGGGGTGCGGCCCGCGCCGCGATCGCGGCGTTGGCCCTCGCCGGGGCCTCCGAGGTGATCGTGGTCAACCGCACAGGGGCGCGTGCCGAAGCTGCGTGTCACCTGGCCGCGGGGCGAGGGCGCGTCGGTACGGCGGCGGACACGTCGGGCGCGGATCTGGTCGTCAATGCCACGCCGATGGGCATGACGCTCGATGCGACCCCGACGATGCCACTCGATCCCGAATTGCTCGCCCCCGGGCAGGTGCTCTTCGACATGGTGTACGACCCCCCGCTCACCCCGATCGTCGCGGCGGCGATCGAGCGTGGTGTGCACGCGGTTACGGGCCTGGGCATGCTGGTCCACCAGGCCGCGCACGCATTCACCCTGTGGACCGGCGAGGTCGCACCGACGACCCAGATGGCCGCTGCCGCGACTACAGCGCTCGGCCGCCGCGTGGCCTGATCGGTGCCGACGACGATCGCCTACGATTCGACGATGTCTGCTCGCCCCGACATCCCCGCAGGTTCCCTCGGCCAGGAGACCACATGAACCGGGTACTCATCACGGGGGGCGCGGGGTTCATCGGCTCCCATCTGGCTCGACGTCTCGACGCCCGAGGTTGGCAGGTCACGAGCATCGACAACCTCTCACCCCAGGTGCATCTCGACGCGGACGCGTCCCGGCGGCGGCTGGCGGGAGCGTTGATCGAATCCGATGTTTCAGACGACCTGGCGTTCGCCCGGGCCGGCGATGCCGACGCGGTCGTGCACTTGGCGGCCGAGACCGGAGTCGGTCAGTCGATGTACGAAGTCGAACGGTACCGGGAGGTGAACGTCGAGGGGACCCGCCGCGTCGCCGCGTGGTGTGCGGCCCGTGGCGTGCCGCTGGTGTTCTTCAGTTCGCGGGCGGTGTACGGCGAAGGTCGCTATGCGTGCACCGAACACCCGGAGGTGACCGACGGGAGCTGCTGTGCGCTCGCCCGCCCCGTGGCATCGCGTGAAGAGGATCCGCTGGCCCCGGTCTCGATCTACGGCGAGACCAAGGTCGAGGGCGAACAGCTCCTGCTGACGGAGGCTGCGGGCGAGGTGCCGTTGGTGATCGTCCGGCCGCAGAACGTGATCGGGTCGGGTCAGGCATTGCACAATCCCTACACCGGGGTGCTCGCGGCGTTCTTGGCCCGGCTCAAGGAAGGTCGGCCGATCCAGGTCTACGGCGACGGTTCGGCGACCAGGGACTTCATCGACGTGTCCGACGTCGCTCGTCTCGTCGAGGCGGTGCTCGCCGACCCGCCCTCCGTGGGGTCACCGCTCGTGATCAACTGCGGTTCGGGTGCACGCACCACGCTGGTCGAGCTCGCGTCGTACGCCATCGCCGGTGCCCCGGTCGGTGGGTCGATCGAACATGTCGAGGTGCACCGGGCAGGAGACATCGAACACGCGTGCGCAGATCTGACCAGGCTGATCGAGGCTGGGCTTCCCTCGGCCCGCGTGACGGTTGCCGATGCCGTTGCAGCGTTCATCCGTGACGGTTGGAGCGAGCCCGGAGCGGCGTCGGCCGCCTGGGACGACGCGCTCGACGATCTGGCCGAACGGGGCCTCGCCACGTGAGTCGTGAGCGCCGGGTCCTGCTCGTCTCTCCCGTCTTCCACGAATATTGGCGGTCGATCGCCCGCGGCTTCGAGGCGAACGGCCATCACGTCGACGTCCACTGCTACGACGAGCATTCGTCTCCGGCTGCCAAAGTGCGGAACAAGCTCGTCTTCGAGGGTTTCGACCGGTTGCGACCCGGCGCGGGCACCACGCGGTTCTCCGACCGCGCGACCGCGGGAGCACGCGCTGCGTTGGCGGCGAGTCACCCCGACGTCGTCGTCGTCGTCAAAGGTGACCTGCTGGCCGAAGCCTTCTGGGCCGACG
>DASSYG010000383.1:0-3050 GCA_035703405.1 Acidimicrobiales bacterium
CCGTCGACCAGGCACTGCTCGACGCCGACGGCACCCCCGACAAGGGACGCCTCGGTGCGAACGCCCTCCTCGGTGCGTCCCTCGCGGTTGCGAAGGCCGGTGCAGAGACCTCCGGTCTGGAGCTGTACCGCTACCTGGGCGGCCCGAACGCCCACATTCTGCCCGTGCCGATGATGAACATCCTCAACGGTGGTGCTCACGCCGACACCGGCGTCGACGTCCAGGAGTTCATGGTCGCCCCGATCGGTGCCGCCACCTTCAAGGAGTCCCTGCGCTGGGGCACCGAGGTGTACCACGCACTCAAGTCGGTGCTCAAGAGCAAGGGCCTGGCCACCGGCCTCGGCGACGAGGGCGGATTCGCGCCGGATGTTGCGGGCACCAAGGAAGCACTCGACCTGATCAGCGAGGCCGTTGCGAAGACCGGTCTGAAGCTCGGTAGCGATGTCGCGCTCGCACTGGACGTTGCCGCCACCGAGTTCTTCACCGAGGGCACCGGCTACGCGTTCGAGGGCAAGAACCGCACCGCCGACGAGCTCGCGGACTTCTACGACGAGTTGCTCTCGGCGTACCCGCTGGTCTCGATCGAGGATCCGCTGTCGGAGGACGACTGGGATGGCTGGGTTGCGCTGACCGAAAAGATCGGCAACAAGATCCAGCTCGTCGGCGACGACTTGTTCGTCACCAACCCCGAGCGCCTCGAGGACGGCATCGTCAAGGGCGCGGCGAATGCGCTGCTGGTGAAGGTCAACCAGATCGGCACTCTGACGGAGACCCTCGACGCCGTCGACCTCGCGCACCGCAACGGTTACAAGACGATGATGAGCCACCGGTCGGGTGAGACCGAGGACACCACCATCGCCGACCTCGCCGTGGCCGTGGGCAGCGGGCAGATCAAGACCGGTGCCCCGGCGCGCAGCGAGCGTGTGGCGAAGTACAACCAGCTTCTGCGCATCGAGGAGTCACTCGGCGACGCTGCCCGCTACGCCGGCGAGCTCGCGTTCCCGCGCTTCAACATCGAGGGCTGAAGTCAGGTATGAGCCAGCGCGGTAGATCCCGACCCGGCGCCCGCCGCAGCCGCACCGAGGGTGCGGTGGGGGCCCGTCGTCCCAGTCGGACCCGCCCGTCGGGGTCTACCGCACCGGCCGATCTCGGTCCCGAGACCGCGGGCGCACGTCCCGCAGGTCGAGAGGACCCCGCTCACTCGTCCCGTCGTGGACGTGGCAGCGCGGGCCGTGCGCGGCCCACCCGCGTCGGAGCTCCCCGCGACGGACGCAACCCCCGCGCCGAACGCACCATCCTCGGACTGTCCACCGGACGTGCCGTGATCCTCGCGCTCGTCGTGTGCGGACTCGCATTGACGCTGGCGGTGCCGCTGCGCACCTACGTCAGTCAACGCTCGGAAGCCGATCAGATCGCGCAGGAACGTGAGCAGCTCGAACGCGAGATCGCTGCGCTCGAAGAGCAGAAGACGCACATGGAAGATCCCGCCTGGATTCGTGCGGAAGCACGCGAGCGTCTGCGTTTCGTGATGCCCGGCGACATCCCCTACCAGGTCCAGCTGCCCGGCGACGTGACTCTCGTCGACGAGGAGAAAGAACCCGAAACACCGTCCACCGGCGCCTGGTACAGCGACCTGTGGCTTTCGGTGGTCGAACCGCCACCCGAACCCGACACCGACCCGGTGCCGCAGCGCATGCCCGTGGCACCCCCAGAACCAGGAGATATCCCCGGGTGACCGCTCCCGTTCCGCAGGAAGACCTCGACGCCGTCGCCGCCCAGCTCGGGCGTGAACCACGAGGTGTCCTCGCCATCGCCTACCGCAGCCCCGACGGTGCACCCGGGGTGGTCAAGACCGCACCGAAATTGCCCGACGGCACCCCGTTCCCCACGCTCTACTACCTGACCGACCCCCGGCTCACCGCCGAGGCGAGTCGTCAGGAATCGGCCGGGGTGATGCGGGAGATGACGGAGCGGCTCGGCACCGACACCGACCTGGCCGCCGCGTATCGGCGGGCCCACGAGTCGTACCTCGACGAACGCAACGCCATCGAATCCCTCGGCACAGATTTCACCGGCGGCGGCATGCCCGACCGCGTCAAGTGCCTGCACGTGCTCATCGCGCATTCGCTTGCGAAGGGACCGGGTCTCAATCCGCTCGGCGACGAATCGGTGGCGCTCGCCGCCGACGCCGGGCTGCGCGGTACCGCGATACCCGCCGACTGGCCGACCTACGCCGAGCTGCGCGGAGAGTCCCAATGAGCACTGTTCGTGTCGCCGGTGTCGACTGCGGCACCAACTCGATCCGCCTGCTGATCGCCGACATCGCCGACGACGGGACCCTCACCGACGTCACCCGGCTCATGAAGGTCGTGCGACTCGGGCAGGGTGTCGACGCGACGGGTCGACTCGCACCCGAAGCGATCGAACGCACCCGCGTCGCACTCGTCGAATACGCCGACCTCATCCGCGAGACCGGTGCCACCGCCGTGCGGATGGTCGCGACGTCCGCGACCCGGGACGCCCAGAATCGTGAAGACTTCTTCTCGATGACCCGCCAGGTACTCGGCGCGGTCATCCCCGGTGCCGAAGCCGAAGTCATCACGGGCGACGAAGAAGCACGCCTGTCGTTCACCGGCGCGGTGGGTGAACTCGACCCGGCCAGGGGTCCGTTCGTCGTCGTCGACCTCGGTGGCGGCTCCACAGAAGTGGTGCTGGGCGACGAGAACGGTGTTCATGCGGCATATTCCACCGACATCGGCTGCGTGCGCCTGACCGAGCGGTGCCTCCACGACGACCCACCCACCGCCGACCAGGTTGCGGCTGCGCGCGTGGTCGCGGGGGAGAAGATCGCCGAAGCGCTCGAACACGTTCCCGTCGAGGACGCACACACCTGGGTGGGTGTCGCGGGGACGATGACCACATTGGCCGCGCTCGCCCACGACCTCGATGTGTACGACCCGGCCAAGATTCACCTGTCGTCGGTCCCGTTCGACCGGTTGAAGGAAGTGTGTGACGGCCTCGTCGCCGCCACCCGCGCCGAGCGTGCGGCG
>DASSYG010000098.1:0-13330 GCA_035703405.1 Acidimicrobiales bacterium
GGCAGCGAAGGCATCCGGATCCTGCTGCCCACGGGCTACGAGGCCGCACCGTCGACACGGTATCCCGTGCTGTACCTGTTGCACGGTGGCCTGGGAGGCTTCCGGGACTGGACCGACGCGGGAGGCATCGAGGCACTCACCGCAGGAGTGGATCTGATCATCGTCATGCCGTCGGGTGGCACGGGGGGGTGGTACCGCGACTGGCACGATTTTGGCCGGGGCCGAGCACCAATGTGGGAAACCTTCCACACGAACGAGTTGATCGGTTGGGTCGACAGCCAGCTTGCGACCCGGTCAAACGCGGCCGGTCGGGCAATCGCAGGGCAGTCGATGGGCGGGTTCGGCGCGCTGAGCTACGCCGCCCGCCACCCCCAGCTGTTCACGGCGGCCGTCAGCTTCTCGGGGGCACTGAACACCAACTACCCGTTGGTGCGGTCACTGATCTGCGTGTCGTCGGTCGCACACCGACGGCCACCGTTCGCGATCAACCGATTCCCCGTCGTCGGCCGGGCCGACTGGTCGGCCCACAACCCTTACGATCTGGCCGAGGGTCTGCGCGGCCTACACGTGGCGATCACCACCGGCAACGGCCGACCGACCCGGCTGCGACGGCCCGGTGAAACTCGACCCAAGGATCTCCAGGAACACCAGGTCCGAGCAATGTCATTGTCGGTGCACCGGCGTCTCGACGAGCTGGGCATCGAGCACACGTTCCGGGATTACGGCGACATCGGCCACACTTTCGACAACTGGCGCCGCGCGTTCGCCGACGAACTCCCCCACCTGCGCGCCGCTCTCGGTGTCGCCCATCGCACCGCCCGTGGCGCCTGATCCCGGCATGGTGTCTGGCAGGCGGGGATGCCGTCTCGTTCCCACCCTCAGGATGCCCGACGTCACGCGGCGGCCTTGGTTGGCGACGACCATCGTGGTGATCTGCTTGGTCGCGTCGGCCGGCTGCGAGTCGTCGCAAAACGTCGATACTCGAGCACGTTGTGATGTCGGGGTCACAGGTGCGCGGCTGGATGTTTCCGAAGGAAACGTCGTTCCGCAAAATATGCAGAAGACGGTCGATGCTGAAGCTGCGCGTCGGATGTATCGAGAGGTGTGCGACGCGATTCTGCGAGCGCCGCCACTGCCTGACTTCGAAGACGTCCACTGTCCGAATGCCAAGAGTGATCCTGGAACAGTTCGTGTAACGGTCTATTCGGGCGACAAGGTGTTCGATGTCCTCGAGATCACGGTCACGGGATGCCGTTCGACCAATTCGCAGCGCGTCGGTCGAGTCGCTTTTTTCGTGGAGCAGATCCCGTCCTTCGAGTCCGTCGAGGTCGCGATCTGCCGGGGGTTCGACATCACCGCGAAACAGATCGGCGGCTAGCGGCGCGCGGCATCTGTTCGCTGAGGACGCTCGACTGACTGTGAGGAGACGCCACGGGCCGCCGACGCCATGAGCGACTGAACGTGTATCGACCGCATCGCCGGTCGAGCCCGCATCGCATGACGACGATCGACCGCGAACTAGCCGACCGACGCGCCCTCGGTCGCGCCACGGCTCCCATGGGAGCGCGTCGACGCCAGACTCCCGTGGGGGTCGACACCGAGCGCGGACGCTCCGATGCGACGTCAGCTCAAGGCGATGAGGTCGGCGAACTCCGCGTTCCAGTTGGCGAAGTCGCCGTCGGGCATCATCAGCACCCGATCGGGTTGCAGCGCCGCCACGAACTCGGTGTCGTGGGAGACCAGCACCACGGTGCCCGGCCAGGACCCCAACGCTTCGGCCATCGCCTCGCGTGAAGCCGGGTCGAGGTTGTTGGTCGGCTCGTCCAGCAGCAGCAGGTTGTGGCGGCCTGCGACCAGTTGGGCAAGGGCGAGCTTGGTCTTCTCTCCGCCCGACAAGGTGCCCGCATCCTGGAAGACCTTGTCGCCGGTGAGGCCGAACATGGCGAGCAGGCCTCGGCGGACCTCGTCGGACCCGCCCGGCGACGCATCGACCATGTGGTCCAGGAGCGATCGGCCCGGTTCGATCCCCTCGTGCTCCTGGGCGTAGTACCCGGCGATGATCCGGTCGCCGAAGCTGACCGTGCCCGCATCGGGTTCGGTGCGCCCGGCGAGGATCTTGAGCAGCGACGTCTTGCCGGCACCGTTCAGTCCGAGAATGAGCACCCGGTCGCCCCGTCCCGCGTCGAAACTCAAATGGTCGAACACCGCGTTGTCGTCATAGGACTTCGCCAGGTCGGTCACCTCGAACACCGTGCGGTTCGCCGGCGGCGGATCAGGAAACGAAATGTGAGCGGTGCGCTGATGCGTCGGGCCGGTCACCCTTTCAGCCTGGATGCGACCGATCCGCTTCTCGAGGGATTTGGCCATGGTGGCCTTCGAGGCTTTCGCACCGAACCGGTCCACGACACCTTGCAGACGCCCGATCTCGGCGGCCTGCGCCGCGGCGAGTTTGGCCTGGCGGATCTCGTCGCGCTCACGTGCCGCCAGGTATTGGCTGTAGGTGCCCCGGTATTCGACCATGTCGCCGGTGTCCTCGTGACCGCCCCGATCCAGGTGCAGCACCCGGGTGATCTCCGAATCCAACAGGTCCAAGTCGTGGCTGATCACGATCAACGCGCCGGAATAAGCCCGCATGAAACCCAACAGCCAGTCCTTTGCATCGGCGTCGAGGTGGTTGGTGGGCTCGTCGAGCAACAACACGTCAGAACCCGCGTACAGGATTCGAGCCAGCTCCACTCGGCGCCGCTCACCACCTGAGAGCATGCCCACAGCGAGGTCCAGGCGACCCTCGGTGACCCCGAGACCCGCTGCGAGCCGACGAACGTCGGACTCGGCTGCGTAACCACCGTCGATCCGGAAGCGTTCCTCCGAGCGCGTGTAGCGGCCGATGTTCCGATCCGAAGGGTCGTCCTCCATGCGCAGGCGGAGATTTTCGAGCCGTCTGGCGGCCTCGTCGAAGCCGCGCCCCGACAGCACGTGGGACAGCGCAGGGGTCTCAGGTGGCACCGAATCCATCCGCGGGTCCTGGGGCAGATAACCGAGCCCGCCTTTGACGAGCACCTCGCCGCCAGAAGCCGGTTCCGCGCCGGCGAGCACCTTGAGAAGTGTGGTCTTGCCGGCCCCGTTCCGCCCGACGATCCCGACCTTGTCGCCGTCCGCAACCGTGAAGGTCACGCCGTCGAGCAGCGTGACCCCACCGGCTTCGGTGCGCACTGAACGGGCCTGGAGCATCGGACCAGCGTGACAGCAATGCCGTGACCACGACACATCGAAAGGCCCACCGGGCGCTCGACGCTGAGCCGGCCCGGGTTAGGGTCGTCACAGATGAAGACCGGCTCGCTTCCCGTCATCGACATCGACCTGGCACCGCTGCCCGAACAGCCCGACGACGTGGCCTGGCCGACCGACGACTGGCCAACCGGTGACCCCGTCGATGCGAAGAAGCGCAAGCTTGCCAAGGTCGTCGACTTCGCGTTCGACGATGATCCTCCCGCGGTGCTGGGCCTGACCCAGGCATTGGTCGTGGTGCAGCGCGGCCGACTCGTCGTCGAGCGCTACGGGCCGGGTTTTCACACCGAATTCGACGAGGCTGCCGGCAATCCACCCGAAGCCGACGGACCTGAGACGACCTTCATCTCATGGTCGATGGCGAAATCGATGTTGCAGATCGCTATCGGTATCGCGACCCGCGAGCACGATCTGCACCTGTCTTCGCGTGCGCCGGTGCCCGAATGGGACGACCACGACGATCCCCGCCACGGCATCACCTGGCATCACCTGCTGCACATGGCGTCCGGGTTGTCGTGGATGGAGGAGTACACGACCGACCGTGGGTCCGACGTGATCAGCATGCTCTTCGGTGACGGGTCTGCCGACATGGCCTCCTATGCCGCGTCGTTTCCCTTGGCATCCCGGCCCGGTACGCAGTTCCTCTACTCGAGCGGCACCACGAACATCCTCGCCCGGGCACTGCAGCGGGTACTCGGCCTCGGAGGCGACGCCGACGGAATGACCAAGTGGCTGAACGACAAGGTGTTCGCCCCGCTCGGCATGACCAGCGCCACACCGAAGTTCGACGATGCAGGCACCTGGGTTGCCTCGTCGTACGTGTATGCCACCGCCCGGGACTTCGCCCGCTTCGGTCTGCTCGCGCTACGAGGCGGCGCCTGGGACGGCGTGTCGATCGTCGACCCGGGTTGGATCGACGCAGCGCGTCGCCCGATCAAACTGCCCACCGGCCACGCGAACCGGTACGGATCGCACTGGTGGGTCCACGACGACGGTCGCGGCAGCTTCGCCGCCCACGGCTACGAGGGCCAACGGATCTTGTGCGTTCCCGAACTCGACCTGGTCGTCGTGCGACTGGGCAAGACGCCGCTCACGCCGACCGAACACGATCGTGACCCGAACCCGGTCGACAAGTACCTGGACAAGATCGTCGCCTGTTTCTCCGCTTGAACCTGCAGGACCGACTGCTCGAGCATCGGCCCGGTAAGCAACTTCGACCATCGACAAGGAGCGCTGCATCATGCGCATCGGAATCTTCATGGGAGACCTGGCCGGGGCCTCCTCCCGGGTCGACAACGCCGTCGCCGCCGCCCGCCGTATCGCCGATCGCGGGTTCACGTCGGTGTGGATGCCCCAGATCTTCGGGCTCGACGCACTCACGACGCTCGCGGTGATCGGCGCGCAGGTGCCCGACATCGAACTCGGCACCGGCGTCGTCCCCATCTACCCCCGACACCCCGGCGCGCTCGCCCAGCAGGCGCTCACTGTGCAGTCCGCGTCCGGCGGCAGACGACTCAGCCTCGGCATCGGGCTTTCCCACAAGCTCGTGATCGAGGACATGTTCGGCTACTCGTTCGACCGGCCGGCGTCGTTCATGGAGGAATACCTCCAGGCGTTGGCGCCACTGCTGCGGGGGGAGCGCACCGATTCGGCCACTGACCGACTCACCACGCATCTCACGCTCGACATCGCCGCGCCCGGGCCGCCCGGACTGGTCGTCGCCGCGCTCGGCGAACGGATGATCCGCCTCGCCGCACAATATGCGGACGGAACGGTCACTTGGATGACCGGTGAGAAGACCTTGGCCGATCACACCGTGCCGACCATGCGGGCTGCCGACGGTGGCGCCGACAAACGGGTCGTCGCAGCCCTGCCGGTGGCCGTGACCGACGATGTGGCCGCAGCGAAGGAACGAGCCGCGCAAGTCTTCGCCATCTACGGTCACCTCCCGTCTTACCGGGCGATGCTCGACCGCGAGGGCGCGGCTGGCCCAGAAGACGTTGCCTTCATCGGCTCAGCCGACGAGGTGGCCCGACGAATCACCGAGTTGTTCGACGCCGGTGTCACCGAGTTCGTGGCGGTACCTTTCAGCCGTGAAGACGAATCCGCAACATCGGAAGCTCTCGCCGCACTGAACAGCTGACAGAACCGTGCTCAACCGTCGGTTGGCGTTGGCCCGGTAGCGATTGGTCGGGTGACACTGGTGTAGGTTGCACCAGTCGAGTCACGAACGGGAGCTCGTCCCAGACGGCCCGGCGGAAGTAATGATCGGGCTGGATTTTCATTATGGGCTTTACTCTCCGCGGTGACCTGCAGGTCGAGCGACTCGAATCGGGTTACCTCGTCTTCGACCCCGACAAGCACCAGGTCGTGCACCTGCAACGGCTTCAAGTCGAAGCCTTCGAATTGGCCCAATCCGGTACCGACACCGTGCCCCAACATCTGGCCGGCGCGATGGCCGGACTCGTCGAGCTCGGCCTTGTTGAGACCAACATCTGGTCACGGCGACGAATCATCCAACTCGGAGGCGCTACCGCCGCAGCCGCAGCCGCGGTGATCGCCCTCCCCAGCATCGCCGCAGCCGGCTCGCCACCCTCGTCGACCGCGTCCCCGACAACCGTCCAGACCTCGACCACCACAACCACCCCACCCCCGACCCAACAACCCCTCTACATCACCAGCATCGGCTTCGGCACGGTCGTCAAGTGGGACGGCACTGATCTGACTACCGAAGTCACCGGCCTCAGCATTCCGTATGGATTGGCGATTGACTCCACAGGCAATCTCTATATACCGAACGGCAACGGCAACAAGGTAAACAAATGGGACGGCACCACCCTGAGCGACCTGACGCCCGCAATCAATCATCCGTATGGATTGGCATTCGACACGACCGGAAACCTTTACATCTCCAGCTATAATTCCGGCGCGGTGAGTAAATGGGACGGCACGACACTCACGAATGTGATCACCGGTCTTTCCGGTCCGACGGGCCTGGCGTTCGACACAAGCGGAAATCTTTACATCGCCAACAGCCTCGAAGGCGAGGTTCGTAAGTGGGACGGTACTCTCTTGACCACCGTGGTCACCGGGCTCGACACCCCGATCGGATTGGTGTGTGATGGTGCCGGGAATGTTTACATTGCCAATTCTGGCGCCAACATCGTGAATAAATGGGACGGCACCACCTTGACAACTGAAGTCTCTGGGCTCAATGGCCCGTATGGGTTGGCGTTCGACTCCGCTGGGGATCTCTACATCGCCAACTATTTTGGTGGCACCGTGAGCAAATGGGACGGTACGGCCTTGACCACCGCAGTGAGCGGCCTCAGTGGACCTGCTGCGTTAGCATTCGCCTGAGTTTCGAACGATTGCGGTTCGGGGTCGGTCGTGATGGTCACGCGATCGTCAGGGAGTCCCGCTCAGGTCGGTGCCCGGGACATGGACGTCTTCGAGTTCTCGGCCGTGGGTGTCGGGGTAGCGCAGCCAGATGATGACCAACGCGACGATCGGGCCGACACCCAGAATCGTGACGGCGAGCGACAGGTTGCCCAACCCGGCGAGCAACGCGCCGCCGATCGCGAGGCTCAGCGCCTGGCCGCCGACGCTGGCGACCGTCGCCCAGGCAACCGCCTGGCTACGCACCGACGTGGCGAACAGCTCGGCGGAGTACGCGCCGAGCACTGGGCCGGCACCCAGCACGCCGAGCAGCATCACCACCATGCAGATGCCCAGCACGATCGGTCCGCCGGGTAGCCAGAAGAACGCGACGGCACCGATCACCCCGAGGGCGGCGAGCGCGCAGCCCACGATCCGACGCCCGTAACGATCCGACGCGGCACCGGCGAGCACCATGAAGGGAATGCCGGGAATGCCGGCCGCGACCAGCATGAAGCTCGCAGTCGAGGCGTCCATGTGACGTTGGGTCTGCAGGAAGTCCACGGCGAACGACGTCGCCTGTTGGGACAAACTCATCAACACGCCCACTCCCAGGACCAGGGCGATCCATTTGCGGTGCGGCGGACGGAACACCGCCCGCCAGTCCTTCTCCAACAGACCCTCACGCCGGGCGGTCTCGAAACGTTCGCTCTCGGGCAGCCACCGTCTCAACCAGGCGATCAGCAGCAACGGCGGCACCCCGAGCAGGTACATCCAGCGCCACGACAGGCCGAGCGGGTGGATGATGCCGCCGAAGGCGATCGCACCAAAGCCGACCCCGAGGGTGTTCATCATCTGCAACCAACCGAACCCGACGCCACGGGCCCGCGCCGGTAACGACTCGGCGGCGAGGGTCCACACGATCGCGGCTTCGGCGTTCAGGAACAGACGGGCGACGAACTGGCACGCGGTGAACGTCGCTGCGGTCGGGGCCACCGCGGTCGCGGCGGTGGCCACGGTGTAGCCCACGACCGAGATGATCAGCAGGCGTTTGCGACCCACCCGGTCGGCCCGCAACGCGAACGGCACCGCAAGGAGCGCCCCCAGGTAGAGCGCGGAAAGATACCAGCTCGCCCCCGACTGGGACAGCCCGAAGGTCTCCCGGATCTGTTTCAGCGCCACCAGGATGACGCCGCGGTCATAACCGTCGAAGAACAGCGTCGATCCCAGCAGCCACAACAGGATCCAATCCTTGCGGCCAAGCGTGGCGAACCCCGCCCGGATCGATTCCCAGGCGCCGCCTCGGCCCTCGTCGATGTCAACGCCTGTCGGCAAGGCCATGCCCGTTCAGGGACGTGGACCGCGGGGAACCGTCGACGACGGGTTGGTGCCGGCTGCGCCGCCGGACGTCGTCGTGGTCGTATCCGGCGTGCCCTCGCCTCCGCCACACACTTCCAGACGCACGAGTTGCTCACCGGCCCGAGCCGGATCGTCGACGAGTGAAACCGAGCCGTCTCGCTCGGATGCCCACGTCGTGATCGCCTTTTGCATGTTCGCCGGTGATGAGTCGCCGGTGGTGACGTCGATGCGCACGCACGACTGGGACTCGCCGTTCTCGTACGCAACGAGCGTGTCGCCGCGGTAACCGTTCATGGCGAGGACGAGAAGGTCCTGGGTCACCAGCGGCGCCAGCACCGCTTCGAGGTAGAAGCGACCGAAGGTCCCCGAGGACTCGACCGTTCCGTCGACCTCTGGAGTGGCGACCGGAAGCTGATGGATGCCAGCCGCGAGACGAGCCGGGGCGAGGACCTGTGCCGAGCCGTCGGGAGGAGTGCGGAACACCGCGTCGAGCGGCCCCGACGAACGCGCCGTCACCAGGTTCGAGGTGAAGCTCACCCCGTTGTCGGCCGGATACCGCAGCCAACTGGCCAGCGCCGCAGGTACCTTCGCGGTGTCGGTGTCGTCGCCCCGGCGTGCCTGCAACTCGGCCCGGATCTGCTCCTGGTCTTGGCTGGATCTGGTGTTCGCCCAGGCTGCGGCGACCCGCCACGCGTCGCCACCGACGAGCGTCATCGTCCCGAACGCGTCGTCGCCGTATGCGGTCGGTGCGGCGATCCGGTCGGTTTCGAAATGCTGGTCGTCGAGCTGTTCGGTAAGGCCCACCACCAGCACTGCGGACAGATACGGCGTAGCCGGCACCGCGCGCACGTGCACGATGTTGTGCACCGTGTCGTAGAACACCGCGGTTCGATCCCCGGTGAAGGCCCGGAGTGAGGTGGCCATGTCGGCGTCATTGGGGTTCAACCCGAGCAGACTGAACGGCGTCGACAGGCGATCCATGAGTGGTCCGCTACGATTCAGATAGGCGCGCTGCGCGGCGTCGAAGGTCGCGTCGTCATCGAGCAGGGTCGTGGGATGGCTCTTGAACTCGAGTTGTCGGGTCTGTTCGACGAAGGGCACGAGGTCGTTGGTGAGCTGGGCCAGTTCCGCCGCGGTGATCGCGGGTCCCTGGGGAAGCGTCGTGGAGGTCGTGGACGTCGACTCGACCGTCGTCACGGGCGCCTCGACGGTGTTCTTGGGCGGGCGAACCACCCGGAGCACCACGTAGGTGACGATCGCGGCAACCAATGCGATCCCGATCACGCCGAGGATCATTGCCATCCGGCCCTTGGGTCCGGGGACTGCCGGCTCGGGATCCGGGACCTGCTCGTCGACCTTCGGCGCGCCGGGGACCGCCGCCGGCCACTGATGAGGAGGCCGCGTCGGGAACGGCCGGGGATTCGGTATCCACTTGTCGGACACGAAGTTCGAAGTTCCCTTCAGACACTCACAGGCTGCACGGATGGGTCAACGGCCGTCACGTATCGTCGCTACGGTATCGGCCAATGCGCAGTGAACGGGCGCACACTCCCGACAAGACCCCGTTGCCGGTTCCGTGACACCCCCGAACCCGTCCGAGAGCGAAGGCGACCGACACCGCAGGCTCGCGCGCGATGTCGCCGGCCAGGCCTACCCGACCGCGGTGAGTCCGACGACGAGCGACGGCCGGGCGGTGCGGTCGAGCGAACCGGTGGCGAGCAGGTCAACCGACGAGGAGGCCCGGGATCTGCTGGCGTTGCGGCGCGCGAAGCGCGGCGACACCGCGTCGTTCGCCGAACTGCTCCAGTCCAACGACCTCGCCGTTCGGGCGTTCCTGTCGGCGCTCGTCGGCCCCGACGACCTGGACGCCGTCTGCACCCAGGTGTATCTACGGGCATTCCGCGGGCTCCCCATCGCGCCGGCCACCTCGCCTCGGATCTGGCTCCTCGGCATCGCCGACGGTGCTGCGCGCGACGTGGCACGTCGGATGCGACAGTCTCCCGGATCCGTCGATCGAGCAACGCCGATTCCGCTCGACCTGCCCGCCGACGAGCGGCTCGTGCTCGCCGCGGTCGAGGCGGTCGGACTCACCCAACGGGAGACCGCCAGGCTCGCCGAAGGAGGACTCGACCGGGTTCGTGAGTTGTCGGCATCCGTTCCCGGGCGAGCGAACGTCCGGCTCCCCCTCGACTCTCCCGCCGAACATGCGCCGCGCTTCTGGGACGATCTGGGCCGCCGTCTGCTGATCGAGCAGTCGGCTCCGGCCGCGACGGGACGCCACGAGACCTCCGCGGCGAGTCGAGTTGCCGCCGAAACGGAGGCACTCGGACCCTCGGCGCGGACGACGAGCGTGGCACGCGGCATGGCCGTCCGCGTCGAACAACAGCATCCGAAGAGCTTTCCGTGGCGTCGCGTCGGCACCGCCCTGGCGGTCGTGGTGACCGTGGCGGCGATCATCGGGTTCGCCCTCTCGCTCGCCGGTCATGCCTCACGTCGCGATGCGGGGCTCGGCGACACCGCAGCGAAGACGCTGAATCGACTCGACTCCTCGCTCTCCAAGAACACCGTGGTGGAGGGAACCGTACGGATCACCACCAACCGAACCGACGCGGTCACGGCGGGCACGTACCGGTTCGTGCGATCGAACACCGGGTCCTGGCGTCTCACCGCGGCCGATGCGTCGGTCGACGAGGGCTACGACGTGGCGAAGGCAGCCGCGACGACGGTGCAGGAGCAGGGCAATGGTCAGGTGTCGGCGACGGTGCGAACCGGCCTCGCTCCCGGTCCGCCCGAGGCCACCGGGGTCGCGGAGGTGACCTCGGGAGATGTGCTCGCCAACGTGATCCGCGTCGTGCGCGGAGGTACTGCGGGCACGGTGGAGAACCGCACCGAAGAGGTGACCGCCACGTCGTCCGCGGGACCGACCACCACCGACTCGCGGTCGGTCTGGGTGGTGACGAGCACGCTCGACGATGGCGTGGAGCCGTCGACGCTCGCGGGGTCAGGCGGGTTGGGTCGGCTCCGGATCGACGAAGCCGAACTCGTGGCCGATCAGTCCTTGGCACTGCCGACGCAACTCACCCTCAGACGCAACGCGACGGCGGTGGTCACCATGCACTTTTCCGGCCTGACCATCTCTCAGCAGCCGACCGAATCGGCCTACCTGCCCGTCGTGCCTCCCGGCGCGGCGACCGAGACGTCCGATGCAGGGTTCGCGCCGGCCGCCGCAGGACAGCTCGCGGGCGTCCGCTCCACCCCCACGCCGTCGTATCTGCCCGGCGGCTACGTCCTCGCCGGGGTCGCGGTTGATCGATCCCGTTCGGTCACGGTGCTCTGCTACCGGAACGGATCTCGACAGCTCGTGCTCACCGCTCGACCGGTTCCTGGCGCCGGCGCGCCTGGCACAGACCCGTTCCCCGGAGGCGACGATCCCGAACCGGCCGAATCATCGATCGAATCGGGATCACTCGCCGGATCGACGGCCCACTCGTCACTCGACCAGATCGCCCACGTCTGGGTCACCGGCTCGAAGGCCCAGGTCATCGCGGCGGGAGATCCCTCCGTCGCCCAGCTGACCAAGGTGCTCGCCTCTCTCCGTTGAGATCGAACCCGGTCATCGCCAGGCGCGGCTCGGGTGCCCGGAGCGGGGTTCGAACCCGCACGACCCGGTGAGGGGTCAGAGGGGTTTAAGCCCTCCGCGTCTACCGATTCCGCCATCCGGGCGTGTCCAGACGCTACCTCGGCCGTGACCACGTGCCGGCGGGTTCAGGCCGCGTGGGCGACCGCTCCCGTGGAGGTCGACAACGATTCCCACAACGCGGTGCGCACCCGGGTCGCCTCGGCGCCGGTCAGTCGGTTGGCGACGATGACGCCTTCGACCATGTCGGCGACGACCGCGCCCAACGGCCGGCCCTCGAGTCGGACCGACACTGTCGTCCATCCGCTGCGACTCCGCCGCAACGTTCGCTCCGCGCCGCCGAGGCGTGGGGGGCTCCGGAACGTCGGGACGTCGAGACCCATCGCGCGGGCGTTGGCTCCCAGCGTGCGTGCGGCGGTTGCGAAATCGAGGGAATTGGCGGTCTCGGTCATCGCTGTCCACTCTCGCACCGGGGTGTGACATCGAGCCGGACCCAGTCACACAGGGACTCTGCCGCAGCGGCCCACGCCACAGTGATCAGGCGGGGTCGGCGTCGACGGCGATCAACACGATGATCGTGCGATCCGTGTCGCTGCCGCACCCGGGCGCCTCATGGACGCACCGTCCCCTGCGCCGTAGGAGCAGGCCGGGCGGGTCGGGCGGGTCGGTGTCACCGACTGGTCGTAGGGTCTTGTGACGATGCCGGTCGACGACGCCCTCAACCCGGCCCAGCGCGCCACGTTGGCCGCACTGGGCGCAGGTGACCGCGATGCCCGGTCCGAGTTCGACTCCGGCATCGCCGGTGAACTGCGCGCCCGCCTCGAAGCCGGACTCACCGACGTCGTCACCCGGTCAAGAGACGATCGGGTCGTCACCGTCGCCAAACACCTGTTGAACGGCATGCACGGCTGCCAGGCCCGGTATCTGCACGAACAGCAACAACCCTTCGAACCGTCGGTCCCGATCGTGAAGGGCACGATCGCCCACAAAGCCCTCGAATTGGCGGTGCACTGGCCGGGCGTGCCCCTCCCCCTCGAACTCGTCGACCAGGCGATCGAACGGATCGGGTCTGCCGATCACTGGGCCACCGACTTCGTCGCAACGATGGAACCGGCGGAACGGGCCGAGTTGCGCGCCGCCGCGGCCGAGATCGTCAACAAGTTCGTCGAGTCGTGGCCACCACTGGTCCCGGCGATGCGACCGGCCACCGAAGCCAAGATGTGGGCCGAATTGTGCGGAGGACGCATCGTGTTGAAAGGCCAGGCGGACCTCACCCTGGGACAACCGATCGGCTCGGGCACCCGGGCCCGCAAGGTCATCGTCGACTACAAGACCGGCGGCAGATCTCCCGAGCACCGCTCGGACCTGCGCTTCTACGCGCTGGTGGAGACGCTGCGACTCGGTGTGCCGCCGCGCCTGGTGGTCACCGCGTACCTGAACACGGCGACGCTGGAAACCGAGGTGATCACCGCCGACGTCCTCACGGCGACCGTCGCCCGGGTCGTCGACGGCGTCGCCGCACACGTCGCGCTCACCACGGGCGACTCCGAACCGGTTCGGCGTCCTTCGGGCGTCTGCCGGTGGTGCGCACTCCTGGAGGACTGCGCCGTCGGCCAGTCGTTCCTCGCCGATGACCGATAACATCCGGCGCATGCCGCCGGCTGCCAA
>DASSYG010000132.1:0-3265 GCA_035703405.1 Acidimicrobiales bacterium
TCGGGATCGCCCGGCCGCGCATCGGCGCGGTGCAGCCACGTCGGGTGCAGATCGGCCGAACCGCCCAGGTCCACCTCTCCCGCGGCGTCGTCGACGACGAGCACGGCGAACGCGGGTGCCCGCGCCGGGACCTGTTCGAGCGACGCGCCGATCGCGGGGAGTGCGCTCTCGTCGCCGGCGAACAGGTAGGTATCGGCGGCCGGGTCGGGCCGGTAGCCACCGCTCGGACCGGTGAACTGTAGACGGTCACCGGGTCGAGCGTGGCGGGCCCAGCGTCCGGCGTGGCCGGCCTCGCCGTGCACGACGAAGTCCATCGTCACCGTCCCGGCGGCCGGGTCCCAGGCACGAATCGTGATGCGGCGGCCCACGGGACGCTCTTCACGGGGCAGCGACATCGCCTGTTCCAGATCGAACGGGGGAGCGAACGCGGAGCCGTCGGGGAGGAACCGAGCGTTGACGTACTGGTCGGTCCACTCGGTGGGCGCGAACTCGGCCAACCCGTCGCCGTCGAAGACGACGCGGACCAGGGCCGGGGTGAGTTGCTCAGTCTGTCGAACGGTTCCGTAGGTGGACAAGGGAAGGCTCCTGTTCGTGATGGCTCGCCGGGCGACGGCAACTCGCTGCGCCGTGTGTCGGACCGACCGACGCCGAGTTGGGGGCTCTTGGCTGCCGCGGCCCCTTCGAGACTATCGCCGTCCCGTGGATGTTAGGCAACCCTAACATCAAATGCGGTCGGTGGCCGCCGATCGACCGGGTTGCGAGGCGGGATCGCGGCGGGATCGCAGCGCGGGACGAACGGCGCCGCGCTGTGAACGTCGAGGCATCCAAAGGCGTGTACGGTCCCCTCGGGAAGACACCGACCCCAAGTGTCAGCAGCGCATCGACGACCGAAGTGAGCGCCATGGCAGATCAGGTTCCCCTTGTCGACTACCTGGTGCTGGACGACCCGCCCCACCTCGTCGCCAACCGCTGCGCCGCGTGCGGCGCCACCTTCTTCGACCGACGCAACGCCTGCGCCGCGTGCAGCCGGACCGAGTTCACGACCACCCGTGTCGCCACCGAAGGCACCCTGCGCGCCTACACGATCGTGGCGTTCGCCGCGGCGGGCGTGCCCGTGCCCTACGTCGCCGCGGTGGTCGACTGCGACGGGATCGAGGTGCGCGCCAACATCGTCGGCGTCGAACCCGACCCGGCCGAATTGCCTTTCGGTCTGCCGGTGCGCCTCACCACCTTCCCGATGGGCACCGACAGTGCCGGAACCGAAGCGATCGCCTTCGGCTTCACCCCCATGACGACCAACCCCGGAGCACAGCCATGAGCGACGACGTCTGGATCCTCGGCATCGCGATGACCAAGTTCGGCAAACATCCTGATGCCGACACGATCGACCTCGCGGCCCAGGCCGTGCAGGCCGCGCTCGTCGACGCCCAGGTCACCATGGCCGACATCGGCGTGATCGGTGCGGGCTGTCTGGTCGAGTCCGGTGCCGGCATCGGCCAGCGCCTGCAGAAGCAGGTCGGCCAGACCGGCATTCCCGTGTACAACGTCGCCAACGCGTGCGCCACCGGCGCCACCGCGCTGCGCACCGCGATCATGGCGGTCAAAGCCGGTGAAGCCGACTACGGACTCGCCTTCGGAGTCGAGAAACTCGCCGGCGCCGGGTTGCTCACCGGCAATACCCGCGACGAAGACTCCGACACCTGGACACCCTCGGGGCGCTTCGGTGCCGTCGCTCCACTCGACGGCCGGGTCGGCACCGCGGCGATGCCCGGGGTGTTCGCCCAGATCGGCATGGAATACCTCCACGACAACCCCTATGCCGGTACGCCACTGGAACTGTTCGCCCGCATCAGCGAGAAGAACCATGCCCACTCCACGCTGAACCCGCTCGCCACGTACACCAAGCGGCTCAGCCTCGAGGCGATCATGGGTGACGTGATGATCGCCTACCCGAACACCCGGCCGATGTGCTCGGCGAACTGTGACGGCGCTGCCGCAGCGGTCGTCGTGTCCGACACGGTCAAACGCACCCTGTCTTCCGAACAGCAACGGCGGGCGGTCAAGGTCGCAGCGTCGGTGCTCACCTCGGATCCCTATGTGGACGGCTGCCAGGTACTGCCCGACGTGAACACCCTCACCCGCAATGCCGCCCGCCAGGCCTATGAGACCGCGGGTGTCGGCCCAGAAGACCTCGACCTGGTCGAGTTGCACGACTGTTTCGCCACCGCCGAATTGGTCCACTACGACAACCTGGGCCTCTGTGAACCCGGCGGCGCCGTCGACTTCTTCGAATCGGGCGCGACGTGGCGCGACGGATCGATGCCGGTGAACGTGTCGGGTGGCCTCGAATCGAAAGGTCACCCGATCGCCGCGACGGGCATCGCCAACATCTTCGAGGTCTGTCATCATCTGCGAGGCGAGGCGGGCAACCGTCAGATCGAAGGCGCCAGAGTCGGGCTCGCTCACGTCATCGGGCTCGGCTCGGCGTGTGGCGTCCACATCCTGGAGGCTTCCGCCGCGTAGGACGCGCTTCCCGTTGGCTCAGTGGCGACGAGCCGCATACTCCGACGACAGAGACGTGAACGTGGCGGCCATCTGCGCCAGCGGGAGTTGACCTGGCGCGGTCGAGCGTCCCGCGGAGGCGAACGTCAACATCGAACCGAGAAAGGGGAACAACAGCCGCGACGCGGCGCCGGCCTCGCCCATGCCGATCACGACCAGGCCCACGCCGTGATCGTGTGCGAGGACCCGGGCCAGTGTGCGCAGGTCGTCGCTGTCGTGAGCCATCGTCGCGATCTTGACGACGTCGGCGGCGCCATCCCGGGCCTGCGCGATCGTCGCCACCAACTCGGCCTCGGGTGGTGTCCGCTCGAAGTCATGGAACGACACGATCGCCAGACGACCGAGCGCGTGCGCGGCGGCGATCACCCGGTCACAGATCGCCGTCGACGACGCCTCGACGTCGACCGCGCCGACCAGCCGCACGACTTCCTCGTACAGGGCGAGCCGGCGCGCGTCCTCGCCGACCCACGCGCCACCCTCGGCCGTGGCGCGGATCGTGGCGATCGTCGGAACCCCGCCGAAACGACGCACCCGCTCGACGACATGGTCGACCCCATCCGCTGCGAACAGGTCGATGCGGATCTCAGCGATGTCCATCCCGGCCGCGGTGGCCGCAGCGATCTCGTCATCGGTCGCGTCATCCGCGAAGCTCACCGCGACACACGGCGCGTCGGCTTCGAACAGGTTCCGGATCGCGCCGTTG
>DASSYG010000202.1:0-6418 GCA_035703405.1 Acidimicrobiales bacterium
TCGCCACCGGCTCCCAGGGGTGACCTATTCAGGGGTGACGTATTCGCAACGCGACGGGGCCCGACCACCAGCCTGCAGCCGCTGAGCACTTCCCGGGTCCACCGACCCGAGGGCCGAGAGCCCTCAGGTCGGCGAACCGAACTGCTCGACGATCGCCGCGCCGAAAGTGGGAAGATCGTCGGGCTTCCGGCTCGACACGAGCACGCCCGGGCCGGACGTGTCGACGACCACCTGCTCGTCGACCCAGTCAGCACCCGCATTGATCAGGTCGTCGCGCAGGCTCGGCCACGAGGTCATCCGGCGCCCTTTCACGACGCCGGCGCTCACCAAGGTCCACGGTCCGTGACAGATGACTCCGACCGGTGTGCCCATCTCGACCGCACCTCGTACGAAGTCGACGATGTGGGTGTCGGTCCGCAGTCGGTCGGGGTTGGCGACCCCGCCGGGAAGCACCAGCGCGTCGTAATCGTCGGCGTGGGCGTGCAGTGCCGTCTTGTCGACGTCGAACTGTTCGGACGCAGTCAGATGGTCATAGCCCTGGATGCGTCCCGCTTCGATCGAGACGAGCGTGGGAATGGCGCCGGCTTCGGTCAGCACCGCCCACGGCTCACGCAGCTCGACCGCTTCGACGCCGTCGGTGGCGACGAATGCGATGCGCTTTCCGTCGAGTTTCTGGGACATCGGAACTCCTCGGGTCGATTCAGTGGCGAACGGGCGGCGTGTCGGTACGCGCTCCGGGTCGGTTGCGGGCACCGGTGGCAGCGTGGCGGGGTCGCGTTCCCCCACGTGATGCCGGAGCGGGCGGCACCGCGACGTAATCCTCGGCGACGACCTCGTCGGCCGGTCGGACCGAATTGTGCCCGATCTCGAACGCGCCGAGCAGCGCGATGAGCAGACCCGACAACAACGAATAGCCGAGCAGTTCCAATACCTGCATGTCGGCCGATCCGAAAGCGGAGCCGGACGCGGGAATGCCATCGTTCCAGACTCTGCTGACCTGGGGAGCGACGACGATCCAACCGCCGGCGACGGCGGCGAGAATCCCGGCCGAGCCGACACTCATCCGGCGGAACGTTCCGATCATCACCAGACCGGCGAGCACGGCTGCGGCGCCCGGAAGGACGCTCAGCCACAACCAGCCGGTCTGCCAGGTCCAGGCATCGGTCGAACCGATCGAGTAGTCGAAGATGGGGCCGACGAAGGGGATCAGGGCGACCCACAGTCCGAGAAGCACGAGCAGGACGCCGCTCGGGACGCCCCGTATTGCAGAAGTCTTCATGGTGAACTCCTTGGGGTAGGGATACGGGTGGACTTCCCATCGGCCATCGGTGTGAAACCGTCCGGCGACGCGCCATCGGTCACTGCACGAGAAAGTGCGCGGCGTCGCTCGAGCGGAAGGTATAGCCATTGCCGATGCGTTCATCGTCGGGGTTCACCCGACCACCGCTCGGCGACAGACTGCCGTCGAAGAACCGCTCCTCGATGCGCGCGTGGTCGTGGAACCATTCGAGGTGCCGGACGTTCACGGTGGCACTGGCGACGTGGGCATGCGCGTGCGGACTCGTGTGCCCCGAGATCTCCAGTCCGTACGCCGCAGCGATCGTCGCGGCACGCCGCCAACCGGTGATCCCCCCACAGCGGGTCGCATCAGCCTGCAGGCAGTCCACGGCACCCGACGAGCAGAGCCGGCGGAGAGTCCACAGATCCCAGCCGTACTCGCCGGCAGCCACGTCGGCGGTGACCGCGTGGCGGACCGACCGTAAACCTTCGAGGTCATCGGAGGAGACCGGTTCTTCGAACCAGGACACCGCGGCATCTTCGCATCGCATGAGCACACCGATGGCCTGGGAAACGCCATAGGCGCCGTTCCCATCGACGAAGAGCTCACGGTCCGGTCCGATCCGTCCGCGAACCTGACGCATCCGCGCCAGGTCTCGCGTCACGTTCGCACCCCACGACTCGCCGATCTTGATCTTGACACTCGAGAATCCCTCGGTGTCGACCCAGTAGGTGAGCTGTTCGTCGAGGCGGCGGTCGTCATAGGTGGTGAACCCGCCACTGCCATAGACGGCGACGTCCCGATGGACCCGACCGAGGAATCGGTGCAGGGGTTCGTCGTGCAGCCGGGCGAGCAGATCCCACAGGGCCAGATCGACCGCCGAGATCGCACAGGCGGCGATGCCGCCGCGCCCCTGGTTGCGCACCGCGCGGCACGCCTCTTCGTAGATCGCCGTGATCGCGCCGGCATCCCGGCCGATGACGATGTCGGTGAGGGTGTCCTCGATCACCACTGCCGCCGCCCGCGGAGCGTAGGTCCATCCCGTCCCGGTCTGATCGCCGGCGCGCGCCTCGACCACGACCATTGTCGTCGAGTCCCAGGCGAAGGTGCCGTCGGCCTCCGGACCGTCGGTTGGGATCACGTAGGTCGACGCGCTCAGCGATGTGATGGGCACGTCGATGTTCGAGGGCATCGCAAACTGGCTTCCCGCGCGCCGTCACGGCAAACCCGAACAGCGACGTCGGTTCCGCGGTTGGCACTCCCCGGGCGGGGTAGTGCCGGGGCAACGTCCACTCCAAGCGATCGGAGTCACTCATGCCCGGTAAACGTCATGGCCCCGCCATCAAGGACCCAGAGCAGTACGAGGCGCTACGCGAAGACGGCGCCAGCAAGGAAAAGGCCGCTCGCATCTCGAACCAATCCGCCCGCGAAGGACGCTCGAAAGTGGGACGACGTGGTGGGGAGGGCGGACCTTATGAGGACCGCACGAAGGACGAGCTACTCGACGAGGCCCGGGACGTCGGTGTCAGCGGGCGCTCCAAGATGAACAAGTCGGAGTTGATCGACGCGCTCCGCAACCACTGACCACCCACCAGCGAGGCGGTCATCGGATACGTCCGCACGGAAAGACCCGTCGGTCGTCGGTCAGGTGAGTGCCGCTCCGAGTTCGTTCTGCCAGAACTTCAGGAAGCCCGGCTGGTCCGCGCCCACCTGATGGAAGTAGATGTGGTCGAACCCGGCCTTTTCGGCGGCACGTGCCGCTTCGACGAAGGGTTCCGGGTCGGGACCACAGGGAACTGACGTCGGATCGCTGCCGGAGCGGGCGAGTTCCGCGAGCTGTTCGAAGTGCACCCAGGTTGGAAGATCCTGACTGAGCTGTCCGGGCATGGCCCCGTTCGGCCATTGCTCCTGCATGGTTCTGCGCGCCCGTTCTTGGTCGCTGTCCCAGCACACGGTGATCTGGGTGTAGCGGGGCCCCGATCCGCCGGCGTCGCGGAAGGTTTCGACGGTTGCTGCGTCCGCGGCGGTGCCCCAGACGCCGTCGCCCAGGTGTCCGGCCATTTTGGCGGCGTTCGTTCCGAACGCCGACAGGATGATCGCAGGCCCCTCGTCGGGCGCATCGAAGAGCCGCGCGTTCTCGACCGTGAAGTGCGTCCCGTGGTGATCGACGGTTTCGCCCGTGAGCAGACGGCGGATGATCACCACCGCCTCCCGCAGCATGTCGAGTCGCACCGGCGCGGGCGGCCAGCTTTCGCCGGTGACGTGCTCGTTCAACGCCTCGCCGGTCCCGAGGCCGAGGGTGAAGCGCCCTTCGGACAACACCGAGGTGGTCGCCGCGGCTTGAGCGATGATCGCCGGATGGATCCGGACGATCGGACAGGTCACGCCGACGGCGAGATCGATGGTGCTCGTCGAGGATGCCACCGCTCCGAGTACCGACCAGACGAAAGGACTGTGACCTTGCTTGCCGACCCAGGGGTGAAAGTGATCCGACGCGGAGAGAAACGAAAAGCCTGCGTCTTCGGCTTCCACCGCGTAACGGACGAGGTCGGCTGGTCCGTGTTCCTCACTCGACAACGTGTAGCCGAAGACCGTCATGTGAAAGGCTCCTGAGCAACCGTGAGATCCGGTGATTCGCTGTGTGATTGCATGCCCGGGCACTGCCCTGACTCGGCGGTGTCAAACCGTCGCCTCAGGCCTCGAACACCTCGGCGAGGTACTGCACCGCCGATCCGGCCCCGCAGGAACGCAGCCGTTCATACGGCGGCGATACTATGAGCGCACGGGTCCGGTCGAGTGGTCGGTTGCGCATCGGCGACCCGCACCTCGAGCGTTCCGTAGGTCGGATGGATCCGGAGATCCCACCACCATTCGGTTGGATCGTCTGCCACGCCCGAGCCGACCAACCATGACAGCGCGTCGACGTAGGCGTCCAATGTGGCGAAAGCCGGGGGTATCCCCTGTCTGGGGAGGAGCGACGAGATGAACGGCCGGACCGACGCCATGCCGAGGTCTCGTCCCTCACGGAAGGGCGCCGCAGCGGCGAGACCTGTGATGAGCGGAAGGTACGAACGCAGCTCGTCGTGTACGGGCACGATCACATCAGGGTCTCCGACGGCCACATGCACCTGCAGTGCGCCCAGCAACTGCGAGCGAGCGAGCCAACCATACCTGCGGCCGACGTCGGCGGCGCGCAGGCCGGCCACCTCGGTCTCGGCGACGAAGGGGTGCACCGCAGCAGAGATCGGTATGGCCACGCCGTCACACCAACCGGCTGCGGCGGCCCGTCCACGGCGGAGGTCGCGCTCGATCAACTCAAGCGATGACCGTGGAGGTGTGGCCAACTCGATCTGGCAGTCGGGCAGCTCGGTACGCAGCCGGTCGTCGTGCTCCACTCTCCGGGCGATACGAGCGGCCTCGGCCGTGGGCATCCCGGCGCCGTCCACGAGGATGAATTCCTCCTCGACACCGACCGTGTGCCGTCCCGAGCGACGGATGCGAGAGCGCAGTTCGCCGATGTCGGGAGTTTCCACCGGCACGGTCCGGGTCAGTGGTTCAGAGATGAAGACCATCGTGCCTCCAGGAGTATTCCGTCCCCGCTCCGACACGCGTCTGCTGCGCGATCGGCTGCTCGACGAGCATCCCGCGGACACGCCAAGCCGTCCGAGCGAGGCTGAGAGCATCCGCTGAAGTCACGCGCTCGCACTTCCCCGAGCCGTTCGGGCGAACCACTTGCCTGCTCATTCGGGCGGTCCTTCGACGCCGACCACCCGCGGCAGCGGTTTGCACGGGACTTCACCGGGAAGAAGTGATGTGCGGTTCGTTCTCCCGAACGAGCCAAAGGCGACAGGAGGCCCATGACCTCATCATCGACCGGCGACCCTTCGATGACGACCCCCGACGACGAGTCGATGCCGGACCGGAGCGCCGCGGACACGCTCAGCACGATCGTCGACGACGTCGCCGCTGAGCGGCACGGGCAGAGGATCAGAGCCGTCGGACTTGCGTTGTTCACGGCCTTCGTGATCGCCGGGCTCACGGGTTGGCTGGGCATCCGGACGGGGCATGCACGTGCCGACGAGCCCGGCGGACTGGCGATCGAGGTCGAATACCCGCAGGTTGCCCGACCGGGGCTCAATACGGTTCTCAGCATCGCGATCCATGACCCCGACGGCTTCGCGGCGCCCATCGATGTGTCGCTTCCGACCTCCTATGTCCGGGCCTACGACCAGAATGCCTCGCACCCCGAAGCCGCTGAGTCGACGGTCGACGATGAGCGTTCGCATTGGACGTTCGATCCGCCGACCGGCGACACCCTGACCGTCTGGTTCGACCATCGTCTCGCTCCTGGCGTCCAGTGGCGCCACGACGGTGATGTGACCGTCACGGTCGCGAGCCGGACCGTCCGGGCGTCGTTCACGACCTGGGTACTGCCCTGAGGAGGCATCATGGAGATCGTCGTTCGTGCCGTCGTCGTCTATCTGCTGTTGTGGATGTTGCTCCGTGCGATGGGAAAGCGCGAGTTGACGGAGCTCACCGCTTTCGAGATGGTCGTCCTGGTGACCCTCGGGGACATGGTGCAGCAAGGTGTGACCCAGGAGGACATGTCGGTCACCGGGGCAGCACTCGCCGTGTCGACGTTCGGTCTGCTGGCCGTCGGATCGTCGCTCGTCTCGAGAAAGTTCCGTTGGACCCGGACCGTGCTGACGGGCAGACCCTCGGTCGTACTCCGTCAGGGAGAGCTCGTACCCGGCACGATCAGGGCGCTGCGCATGACGACCGACGACATTCACGAAGCGGCCCGGAAGAGCGGCTACCGGAGCCTCGACGATCTCGAATGGATCATCGTCGAGGACGACGGGAAATTCTCGTTCATCGAAAGCGCGAAGGAGTCCGAGACCGGCGCGTCGGAGGCGTGACGTCGCCTCATGAGACGTCGCGCGCGCTCAGCAATCGGATCGTCGCCCGTTCAGCCCGACTGAGATCTCGGGTACGTCGGGCGCCACGCCACGCTTCGTGGAGCGAACCATCCTCGAACGCGACCTCCAGGCACGGGTGCACGTACGATTCCCGGCAGACCGCCCGGGTGTTGCCGAGTCGTTCGGCAGCCGCATCGACTGCGGCAAGGTAGTGCCCGTG
>DASSYG010000377.1:0-3929 GCA_035703405.1 Acidimicrobiales bacterium
GCCGACGAGCGAGTCGCTTCGTACCCGCAGCTCGACGAGTCGGTCACTGAACCAGCGCTGTCCGGTCACCGCGAGACCGTGGCCGTCGGTGAAGCGTGGCTGTTCAGACATGTGCCCGGGTCATGCCTCGACGGGAGTCGGGCGGTGGGGCATCACCCCGGCAGCTTCGTACAGCGCGTCGATGACCGCCATGTTCGCCACCGCGTCGGCCACCGTCGAGGGGAACGGTGCGCCGTCACGGATCGCATCACGAAAGGCGAGCATCTGGAATCGGTAGCTGGGAGTGCGCGACGCGCGCACCGTCCGACGGGAGCCATGGCGGCGCAGCACCGCGTGGCCGAAGAGCTGCGGCGCGAGCGGATTACGCACCGTCGCCGAGCCCTCGGCGCCGGTGACCTTCAAGCGGATGTCGACGGGGTGGAACGGGTCGAACATGCCACAGCGGATCGCGCCGTCGGCCGAGTCGCCGGTGCCGTCGTCCCAACGCAGCCGACCCCGCATCGCCCGGTCGACCCCGCCGTTGGTGAAGGCCCCCTTCGCTCCGGTCACCTCCGGCTCGCCGAGACCCGCGGCCGCAGCCACCGCGCGCACCATGTTCACCGGGTAGCAGCCGGCGTCCATGAGCGACCCACCGGCGAGCACCCTGCTCCAGCGGATATCACGGGGTTTGGGAAGGGGAAAACAGAATGCCGCCCGCACGTCGGTGATCTGTCCGAAGTCACCAGCCGTGACGGCATCGAGCACCTCGGTGTTCAGCGGGTGATAGCGCCAGTGGAACGCCTCCATCACGACCCGGTCCGACGCGTTGGCGACCGCAGCGACGGCCGCGGCTTCGGTGGCATTGGCGGAGAATGGCTTCTCACACAGCACGTGTTTGCCGGTTCGGATCGCCCGGATCGTCCAGACGCCATGGAGTCCGTTGGGCAGTGGAATGTAGACGGCGTCGATTTCTGGGTCGTTGATCAGCGACGCATAGCTCTCGTGCACCCTGTCGATGCCGTGTTTGGTGGCGAACGCCTCGGCCCGGGCGCGGTCGCGCGCCGCGATCGCGGTGATCGCGACGCCGTCGACGTGGCGGGCCGGGTTGATCACCGCGGCCGGCGCGATCGCCGCAGCACCCAGGATCCCGATCCGAATGACGTCGCTCGAGGTCACGAGCGGCACGCTACTCGTTACCGATTCCACGACCGTCCGAGGCCGTCACATCGACCCCCGGGTCAGACCATGCGACATAAAGATGGTTTGAAACAGCAGCACTCGGGAAGAACCTGATCATGACACTTGCACTGATCGTCCTCCTCATTGCCCTCATTCTCGGCGGATTGGGATTCGCCTCCCAGGTGTTCTGGTGGATCGCCCTCGTGGTGCTCGCCATCTGGGTCGTCGGCTGGTTCGTCGGCCAGGGCGAGGCCGGCGGTCGCCGGGTCTGGTACCGCTGACCACTTTCGGCCCGGTCGCGACGGAGTCGGCCGCGACGTGAGTGCCGAAGCGAAACTTCGGGGCAGGAAGAGGCTTGGGCTGATTTCCTGCCCCGAAGTTGTGTCTCGGAGCAAGATTGTGCGCGCGAACTAGAATCTGTTCTAGTTTGAGCGTCCGTGGAAGACACTGCCGTGGAAGATGCAGGGGACCAAGTGACCACCGAGGTGCTGCGTGCACCGCTGGTGATCGAGTATCCGTTCGTGCGCACCACCGGACCGGTGATCGGAGCTTTCCTCACCGGATTGCGGGAGCGCACCCTCGTCGGAATCACCGGCGCCGACGGACGGGTCATCGTGCCGCCTGTCGAATACGACCCGGTCACCGCTGACGACCTCACCGAACTGGTCGTGGTCGGCCCGGCCGGAGTGGTCACCGCATGCGCCTGGGTCGCCGAACCGCGCCCTGAGCATCCCCTCGACAAGCCTTTCGCCTGGGCGTTGATCCGGCCGGACGGCGCGGACACGTCGATGGTGCACGTCGTGGACGCCCCCGGGCCCGACGCCGTGACCGTCGGAACCCGGGTCACGCCGCACTGGCGCGACGAAACCGCAGGCGAGATCACCGACATCTCCTACTTCACCGTCGACTCTTCAGACTCCTCGGGCGCCTCCTCGAACGAGGAGTCCGCATGACCGCTGCCGCGCCGATCCCCGAGACGCCGACCATCACGCTGCCCCACGAGCTCGCCGAGATCGAACCGGTCGCCCGGCTCTCGACGCCTGCCCGTCTCGACTACGACTTCACTGCCGGTCGGGCGACCACCACGTTCCTGCGAGGTATCACCGAGCACAAGATCCTGGGCGAGGCCTGCCCAATCTGTCACAAGGTGTACGTGCCGTCGCGGGGCGCGTGTCCCAGCCACGGCGTGCCCACGTCGGAGATCGTCGAGCTCGAAGGCCCCGGTGTGCTCGTGTCCTACTGCGTGGTCAACGTCGCCTTCCATGGTTCGGTCATGGAACTGCCCTATGTGGGCGGGCTGATTCAATTGGAAGGCGCCGACATGTTCCTGATGCACCTTGTTCAGGAGGCCAACCCGGACGAGGTGCGGATCGGCCAATGGCTCGAGCCGGTCTGGGTCGACGACGACGAACTCGCACCGACGCTCGAGTCGATCAAGTACTTCCGGCCACTCGACCGACCCGATGCGATCGTAGACGAAGCCGGCCACGTGACCTCCTGGGGACCCAGCAGCGAAGGAGGTGACGCCTGATGCGTGAAGTCGCGATCGTCTCCTTCGCTCAGTCCCACCACAGCCGAGCCGTCGAAGACCTCAACGAGGTCGAGATGCTCATGCCCGTCACCCGGGCCGCACTCGACGACGTCGGGCTCGAGATCGGCGACATCGGGTTCACCTGTTCGGGCAGCACCGATTATCTGGCCGGCAACGCGTTCTCGTTCGTCTCGACCCTCGACGGGGTCGGACCGTGGCCACCGATACAGGAGTCCCACGTCGAGATGGACGGCGCCTGGGCCCTGTACGAGGCGTGGGTCAAGATCCAGACCGGTGCGATCGACACCGCGTTCGTGTACTCGTACTCCAAAGCCTCCTCGGGCGATCTGCCCAAGGTGCTGTCCCGCCAGCTCGACCCTTACACCGTCGGGCCGCTCTGGCTCGACTCGATATCGCTCGCCGCGCTCGCCGCGTCGGCGGCGCTCGACGCCGGCGTGGTCACCCGCGATGCGATGGCCGATGTCGCCGCCCGCAGCCGCCGGGATGCACTCGCGAACAACGACTACGCACAGCTCCGCTGGGACCGACCGGCGGAGGAGATCATGGCCGAGGCCCCGCTCGTCGGTGCGCTGCGCCGCTCGGATTGCCCGCCGATCTCCGACGGTGCCGCAGCGATCGTGCTCGCCGCGGGCGACCGGGCCCGGGAACTGTCAGAGCATCCGGTATGGATCCGCGGCATCGACCACCGGATCGACCCGATGGCGCTCGGCGTACGGGACCTCACCGACGTGCCCTCGGCCCGACTCGCCGCGGAGAGAGCCGGCGTCGGCAACGCGCCGGTCGACTCCTGGGAACTGCACGCCCCGTTCACTCACGAGGAGTTGCTGCTCCGCCGGGCGCTCGACGTGCCCGATGACGCCGTCGTCAACCGCTCCGGTGGGGCGCTGGCTGCGAACCCGATGCTCACGGCCGGGCTGATCCGCCTGGGCGAGGCTGCCACTCAGATCGCATCGGGTGATGCGGTGCGGATGGTCGCCCACGCCACGCAGGGGCCGGCCCTGCAACAGAACCTCGTTGCCGTGTTGGAAGGAGACCGCTCATGAGCGGACAGCGTGTTGCGGTGACCGGTGTCGGCCAGACCAAGTACCAGGCCACCCGTGGCGACGTGTCGATGGCCGGGCTGGTCCGGGAGGCCGCGGTGCGCGCGTTGGCCGACGCCGAGCTCACCTGGGCCGACATCGACGCTGTGGTGATCGGCAAGGCGCCGGACTTCTTCGAG
>DASSYG010000384.1:0-3386 GCA_035703405.1 Acidimicrobiales bacterium
GGGCGGGCATGCGGCTTCGTCGCGTCCTGGTCGATCCGGCGACCCGCTGAGGACTACTCCACCAGACGGATACCCGACGGGGCGATCGACGCCTCCGAACGGGGCAGGTCCACGCTGAACTCGGTCAACGCACCTGGAAACACGTGGGTCGCGAGCAGCACGGCCCGCTCGTCGGAGGCGTAGGTGGTGCGTCGGCATACCAGTACGGGCGAACCTGCGGCCACGTCGAGCAGTTCGGCCTGCCGTGCCGTGGCGAGCGCGGCGGCGATCGTCTGCACGCCGTGGCCCAACGGCACCCCCAGCAGGTCGTGGAAGGAGTGCTCGGTCAGCTCGGCCCGGGTGAAGGACCCACCCAGGTCCTCGGGACACCACACGGTGACCAAGGCGAAGGGCCGACCGTCGGCAAGGTTCAACCGCAACAGCCGAACGACGCGTTCGACGTTCAGCACGTCACGGACCCGGGCGGGCGCGACCATCGTGCGCAGCTCGAGCACCTGGCGCTCCGAGGTCACACCTGACGCGGCGAGCTGCGCTTCGATCGTGCCCAGGCGCCCGAGGCGTTGTCGCAGCGGATCCCCCGACGCGAACCATCCGAGCCCCTGCTGCGCCGCGATCAACCCCTCCGTCCGCAGCGCTTCGAGCGCTTTGCGCACGGTGACCCGACTGGCCGCGTAGGTGGTGGTCAGTTCGGCTTCGCTCGGCAGACGACCGGCCGCGAAGTCCCCCGCGTGCAGGCGGGCACGCAGGTCGTCGGCAATATCGAGGTAGCGAATCTTGCGCACTTGTATCAGACTTGTCTATATTGGAACGGAAAGCAAGCAGACTTGCTGTTCACGCACAGATGCCGTCAGACGAGGAGCCCACCATGACCGACGATGCTGCCACACCGGTTCACTCCGCAACACCGGTCGAATTGGTCGACAAGGTCTATGGCCGTCTCGCCGAACGGGTGGCGCTGGGACGCAAACGCCTGGGTCGGCCGCTCACCGCGACCGAGAAGATCCTCTTCAATCATCTGAGCGACCCCGAAGGTGCCGGTGTCGAACCGGCGGTGAGCTACACCGACTTCGCCCCCGACCGCATCGCGATGCAGGACGCGACCGCGCAGATGGCGGTCCTGCAGTTCATGACCGCCGGCCTCGAACAGGTCGCGGTGCCCACGACCATCCACTGCGACCACCTCATCCAAGCGCTCGACGGCGCACTCCCCGACCTGGTGCGGGCCGAACACACCAACGTCGAGGTGTACGACTTTCTCGAAAGTGCCTCCAAGAAGCACGGCATCGGCTTCTGGAAGCCCGGCAGCGGGATCATCCACCAGGTCGTGCTCGAGAACTACGCGTTCCCCGGTGGATTCATGATCGGCACCGACAGTCACACCCCGAACGCCGGCGGGCTCGGCATGGTCGCGATCGGCGTCGGCGGAGCCGACGCCGTCGACGTGATGGTCGGCCGGCCCTTCAACGTGCGGTATCCCAAGCTCATCGGCGTTCACCTCACCGGCAGGCTGAACGGCTGGACGGCCCCCAAGGACATCATCCTGAAGGTCGCCGACGAGCTCACGGTCAAGGGCGGCACCGGAGCCATCGTCGAATACTTCGGACCGGGCGCGGACTCGATCTCCGCGACCGGCAAGGGCACGATCTGCAACATGGGAGCCGAGATCGGCGCTACCTGTTCGCTGTTCGGCTACGACGACAACATGAGGGACTACCTGCGCCAGACCGATCGGGCAGACCTCGCCGATGCCGCCGAGGCACACCGCGACGACCTGCGGGCAGACCCGGAGGTACTCGAGAACCCGGCGCAGTTCTTCGATCGAATCATCGAGATCGACCTCGATGAGTTGGTCCCCTACATCAACGGTCCCCACTCCCCCGACTATGCCCGCCCTGTTTCCGAGGTCGGTGCGGTCGCCAAAGAGGAGGGTTGGCCACTGGAGATCTCCTCGTCGCTCATCGGATCGTGCACCAACTCCTCCTACGAGGACATCACCCGAGCCGCGTCGATCGCCCGCCAAGCCGCTGCCCACGGATTGCAGGCCAAGACCCAACTCATGGTGACCCCGGGATCCGAACAGGTCCGTGCAACGATCGAGCGCGACGGGCTGATCGGCGACTTCGAGGCGATCGGGGCGATGGTGCTCGCGAACGCTTGTGGACCTTGCATCGGCCAATGGGCTCGCCCCGAGATGCCCGACGGCACCAAGAACACGATCGTGAACTCCTACAACCGGAACTTCCCCAAGCGCAACGACGGGAACCCGCAGACGCTCGCGTTCGTGACCTCCCCTGACACCGTCGTGGCGCTCGCCCTGGCCGGCACGCTGGACTTCAACCCGCTCACCGACACCCTCACCGGGGCCGACGGTGAGGAGTTCCTGCTCGATCCGCCCGACGGCGAACAGTTCCCGGCCGACGGCTACATCAAGGGCGACCAGCGTTTCGTCGCACCTCCGGCCGATGGCTTCGGCGTTGACGTCGTCGTCGATCCCGAGAGCGACCGCCTGCAGCTGCTCACCCCGTTCGAGCCGTGGCACGGTGACGATTTCACCGACCTTCCCGTCGCCATGAAGGCGCAGGGTAAGTGCACCACCGACCACATCTCGATGGCCGGCCCGTGGCTGAAGTACCGCGGTCACCTCGAGAACATCTCCGGCAACCTGTTCGCCGGTGCGGTCAACGCGTTCACCGGGGTTGCCGGTGAAGGCAAGGACCCCATCGACGGTGAGACGAGGACCTTTCCCGACATCGCCAAGCACCTCCACGATTCCGGTGTGGCCTGGGTGGCGATCGGCGACGAGAACTACGGCGAGGGATCGTCTCGTGAACACGCTGCCATGGAACCCCGTTTCCGCGGTGCCGTAGCGGTGTTCGTGCGCTCCTTTGCCCGCATCCACGAGTCGAACCTGAAGAAGCAGGGGGTGCTCGCGCTGACCTTCGCCGATCCGGCGACCTATGACGCCATCGGTGAAGACGACAAGATCAACATTCTCGGCCTGGCCGATCTGGCCCCGGATGTGCCGGTGCACTGCCAGATCGTGCATCCCGATGGGACCGTCGAGGACTTCGAGGCCACCCAGACCCTGAACGACGAGCAGATCGAGTGGTTCAAGGCCGGCAGCGCCCTCAACATCATCCGGGCGAGCGCCACGGGTTGACGTCATCCACCATCGGTCGATCGACGGGCCAGCGCACTAACATGCGCCGGATGCTTTCGCCGAGGAACACGCTCTGGTCCGTCGGCCGTGCCGAGGTTTCCGTCGATCCATGACCGACACCGTCGCCGATGCAGCAACACCGCTGCCAACCGCGGATGACCCCGAAGTCGTGGAGGGCGACAACACCGGACGCAACCGAGTTCTGCTGATCCTCAGTGCAGCCGCG
>DASSYG010000113.1:0-8146 GCA_035703405.1 Acidimicrobiales bacterium
CCACGACATCGGCGACACGCTCGGTTCGTTCAACCATCCCGACATCGGAGCCGCGATCGTGAAGCCATTCGTGCGCGATTCGTACCACTGGATGGTCGCAAACCACGGTCTGTTCCAGGGGTACTACTTCTTCCATTTCCTCGGCCTCGACCGCGATGGTCGTGACGCCTACCGTGACCACCCCGACTACGAGTTGACCGTCGAGTTCTGCGCCGAGTTCGACCAGGTGGCCTTCGACCCGGCCTATGACACCGAGCCGCTCGAGCACTTCGAGCCGCTGCTCCGTGACCTCATGGCCAAGCCGCTGAACAGCATCTACCGCCGAGCCTGACAGAGACGTCGAAACCGTGAAGCACGCCTCGGTCTGATTCGTTCGGTGACCTCGGGAGCGTTCACCTTCGACCGGATCGAGACCATGGCCATCTACTCGAAAAACCGACGGGACCCTCTCGCCGGAGGCGCCCCCAGTCGCCGACGGGTCCCCGGGCAGGATCGCGTCTGATGCTGGCGCTGCGCGAGATCCGTCGCTCCCTTGTCCGTTTCGGACTGTTGGTCGCCGCGATCGCACTGCTCGTCTTTCTGATCCTGTTCCAACAGGCGCTGCGTGACGGGCTCATCACCTCCTTCGTGGGTGGCATCCGCAACCAGTCGGCTCCGGTACTCGTCTACAACGTCGACGCGCTGAATGCGCTCCAGGCGAGCAGCATCTCGCCCGATCTCGAGCGGAAGATCTCCCAGGCTGAAGGCGTCGGGCGCACCGCGCGGGTCGGCGAACGCACCTTCACTGCGATGGTCGACGGGGGCGACACCCAGGACGCGTCGGTCATCGGCACCGACGACCGACAGCTCTTCCACCCGACCGAGCTGTCGAAGGGCCGCCGTCCATCGGCCCGGGCAGAGGCCGTGGGCAGCGACGCCGACTTCGCCGTCGGCGACAAAGTCGAGATCGTGCCGGCCGAGGGCGGCGGAAGCGTGACGATCACCGTGGTCGGCGTGGCCGAGGACATCCAGCTCAGCGTCACCCCGACGCTTTTCACCGATCTGGAGACCTTCGGCGATGCCGTTCGAGCCGCCAACCCCGACGTCACCGAGGTGCCCCCCAATGCCATCGCGGTTGCCCCGGAGAATGGGGCGAGTCCCGAGTCGGTGGTCGCTGCGATCAACGCTTCGTCACCGGACGCCGATGCCCTGACCCGCGCCGACGCCGCCGCGAGCAGCCCCGGCGTCGCCCAGGTGACCCGGTCGTTCCAGGTGATCTTCCTGCTCTACGGGCTTGTCGTGCCATTGGTGACGGGCCTGTTCTTTCTGATCCTCACCCTGCAGAAGGCACCTTCGCTCACGCTGCTCCGAGCAGTCGGCGCCCGCAAAGCGGTGCTGGTCCGCAGCTTGTTGACCCAGGTGGTCCTCATCGTCGGTCTCGGGCTCGTGATCGGTGTGGCCTTGTTCTTTCCTCTGTCGCAGTCCCGAGTGGGCGGGTTACCGCTGGGTTTCAGCTCGGCTGCGGTGATCAGCTGGTCGGTGTTGCTGCTGTTCCTCGCGCTCATCAGCGCAGTGGCTTCGCTCCGGAGGGTGCTGCGCATCGACCCGATCCAAGCGACCAGAGGCGGGGGCGTCCGGTGAGACTTGCGGTGACAGAACTGCTCCGGCGGCCGGGACGATTCGTGCTGGCCGGCGTCGTGTTGACGCTGATCTCGCTGTTGTTGATGTTGCTCGGCGGGCTTCTGGACGGGCTGATCGCATCGTCGACTGGTGCTTACCGAGCCCAACCGGGTGACCTGATCTCGTACTCCTCCCGGTCGGAGAACTCCCTCGTCCGCAGCCGCATCACCGCAAGCGATCGCTCAGTGGTCTCCCAGACGCCTGGAGTGCAGGCCGTCGGTGGGCTCGGCAGCATCCAGCTCGGCGCCCGGCCTGGCGACGACCCGAAGAGCCGAGACCCCTTCGCGACGGTGCTGTTCGGGTACGAACTCGCCCCCCGGGGGCTTCCTGCCACGCCGCCCGCGCAAGGGTCGGTGTACGCCGACGACGTGCTCGCGGGCGACGGGGTCGCGGTCGGCGACACCCTGCTGCTCGGCCCGCAACGGTCGCCGGTGAAGGTGCGCGGTTTCGTGACCGACACCCGGTATGCGGGGCAGGCGAGCCTCTGGGGCTCACTCGCCACGTGGCGCGCGGTCACCACCGAGAATCGCCCCGGCCAGACACCCGGCGACACTGTCCAAGCGCTCATCGTCGAGACCGGTGCGTCGCCGCCGGCGACCGTGGCCCAGACGATCGACGAGGCGACCGATGGCCGAACCACCACACTCACCGTCACCCGAGCCACCCAGGAACTGCCCGGCGTCGCCCAGCAGACCGCGACGTTCAATCAGATCATCGGCGTCACCGTGCTTGTCGCGCTGGTGGTCGTGGCGCTGTTCTTCGCCCTCATCACCGTCGAACGAACCGCGCAGTACGGCCTGCTCAAGGCCATCGGCGCATCGGGGTTCACGTTGTTCGGAGGGCTCATCGCCCAGGCCATCGCGGTCACGCTGGTCGCCGCCGCGATCGGGGTCGGGGCAGCTGTCGTCTTCGCCGCGGTGCTCCCACCTGGCGCCATCCCATTCCAGGCGACGCCCGCTCGTCTGGCGGGCAACGTGGGTCTGATGCTCCTCGCGTCGGTGTTCGGGTGTGCATTCTCACTTCGCCGGGTCCTTCGCATCGACCCGGCCTCTGCGATCGGAAGCTGACCATGACCTCTTCGTCGTCCACTGCCACCGCCACTGGAGAACGCCGAGATCAGGCTTCGCCTCCGGCACTCGAGATGCAGGACGCCCGCAAGGTCTACGAGGTCGCCGGTGAAGACGTCGTCGCGCTCGACCAGGCAACGCTCTCGGTCGCGGCGGGAGAGATCATCGCCCTGGTCGGGCCGTCGGGATCGGGCAAGACGACGCTCTGCTCGATCGCCGGTGGACTGTTGAGCGCGACCTCGGGGTCGGTGGTCGTTGGCGGGCAGGACATCACCGGGTTCTCGGCCCGGCAACTCACCGAGTTCCGGCGCACCTCGGTCGGATTCGTCTTCCAGTCGGTCAATCTGGTGCCGTTCCTCACTGCCCGCGAGAACTTGCTGGTCGTCGACGAACTCGCAGGACGTGCGGGGCGCAAGGGCGACGCGGCCGCACGGGCCGATCAGCTTCTCGACGAGTTGGGTCTGACCGCTCGGGCCGGCAATCTGCCAGGGCAACTCTCGGGCGGCCAGAGCCAGCGCGTCGCGATCGGGCGGGCGTTGATGAACGAACCCGATCTGGTCCTGTTCGACGAGCCGACTTCGGCCCTGGACTCCACACTGGGCGATCAGGTCGTGAAGCTGATCCGAGACGAGATGAAAGCGCGCGGCACCGCCGCGATCATCGTCACCCACGACGACCGGATCACCCACTACGCCGATCGCACCGTGCACATCGAGGACGGTCGGGTCGACGCCTGAGAATACCGACCGGCCGAGTCGCGAATGCTCACCTGCCTCGACGGCACCCGGCACTGGGGCGCTCGGGTTCCCTGGTTTGAGACCTGACGGCGGACCGGTTCGGATCAGCGGCGCGCCCCATCGATCCGTGAAAGGATGACCCGATCGCCAAGCGGAGGCCTCCCATGTCGTATCGCAGAACCACCTCGACGGTCTGTCTCGTTGCGGTGGTGGTCGCGCTCGTCGCCGCGTGCAGCAGTTCGGGGTCGAGCGGCGCCGGATCGGACGACCCCGGTTCCACCACGGCGGCACCCGCCATCACGACGCCGCTCGAACGTGCCAAGACCTATGGCGAACGGGGTCCATACTCCGTGGGCTACACCGAAACCAAACTCGGCGACGGACGCCAGGTCGTTGTGTGGTACCCGTCGACGGCGCAGGCCGTCAAAGGCCACGACCGGGAACAGATCGACGTCGCAAGCCTCCTCAGTCCGGAGCTGCAGGCGAAGATCCCTGCCGAGGACCGTGTGAAGTACCCGGCCGACGCGTTTCTCGATGCCGAGCCCCGCCCCGAAAAAGGTGGCTACCCGGTGGTCGTATTCAGCCACGGATTCGCCGGTTTCCCCGAACAATCTGTGACGCTCACCACGCACCTCGCCTCATGGGGCTACGTGGTGGCCGCGCCGAATCATGTCGAACGTTCCCTCGACGGGCTGTTGGGGACCGCCGCCGAGAACGTGACCAAGTCGACCGACCCCGAGGTGCTGAGTGCCACGCTCGATCTCGTCGAGGCCCAATCGGCGAAATCGGGTTCGTTGCTGCACGGCACGGTGGATGACGACAAGGCCGCCGTCGCCGGCCACTCTGCCGGCGCGGGAGCCGCGTACCGGGTGGCCGGCATCGACCCACGCTTCAAGACGTGGATCTCCTACTCGGTGGGGCTCGGCAACGACGGCACCGACACCGCACCCCCGAAGGTGCCCGACAAGCCGGGCATGGTGATGCTCGGCACCGGGGACGGCATCATCCCGCCCGCCGCGAGCGAAGCTGTCTATGCGGGTATGCAGTCGCCGAAGTATCTCGTCTCGGTGACCGGTGCGGGTCATCTGGTGTTCTCGGATCTGTGCCTCATCGGCGCCGACAAGGGCGGCATCGTGAACATCGCCAAGACCCTCGAGCTGCCGATTCCCGATGAGCTACTCAAGCTCGGCTCGGATGGCTGCGGTGACGGCTACCCGCCGACCGATGAGGCGTTCCCGGCGATCGACTCGGCCAGCGTGAGCTTTCTGCGCTGGGTGTTTCAGACCGATGCCGCACCCGACGCCCTCACCACCGAGGCGTTGGCGCCGCTGGGCACGCCGGTCAGCGTCGAACACGATTGAGGCTGCAACCCACCCCGCCCGAGACCGGGCCTGGTGTCACCCGGCGACGCATCTACCGCCGAGGCTGATCGCCGGCCGCCGCGGCGGCTCGATCCTGGGCGACCGCGTCGTAGGACGCGTAGTCCTCGGCAGTGTCGGTGCCGTCGTCGAAGGCCATGATCCCAGCCTTGGCCCACTCGTTGCGCAGGTGCCCGTCGTTCGCGTCGAGTAGGCCCAGCTTGCGCACGTTCGGCACCAGCTTGGCGTAGAAGCCGTGTTCGAACGAGTTGAAGAGGCTCTTGTCGAGCGTGGCCGCGCCCTCCATGAGGTACGGCATCAACGCCGAAAGGTCGACGCCGAGCCGCTCCCAGATCTCCGGCGTGGTCGAGCGGGCCTTGTTTCGGATCGTCGCTTCGAGCAGGAAGTCCTGACGGTCGGCGAGCTCGGCGCTCGTCAGACCCTCGTAGTACTCCGCGAGGCTCAACACCCCGAAGGCGACGTGACGGGCCTCGTCGGCCATCACGTAGCGGATCAGCTTCTTGAGCAGCGGTTCGTTCGTGTTGCGGTGCATCGACCCGAACGCTGCGAGCGCCAGACTCTCGATGACGATCTGCATCCCGAGATAGGCGATGTCCCACCGGCTGTCCTCGATGAGGTCGGTGATCTGTTCTTCGAGGAACGGGCTCATCGGGTACGCCTCACCGAGCTTGGTGTGCAGGTACTTGGCGAACACCTCGGTGTGGCGGGCTTCGTCCATGGTCTGGGTCGACGCGTAGTACTTGGCGTCGATCCAGGGCACAGTCTCGGTGATCTTGGCGGCGACCATCATCGCCCCCTGTTCACCGTGCATGAACTGTGACAGCACGGCCTTGAACGCCTCGATGCCGAGTTGCGTGAACTCGTCGTCGGTCCACGAGGCGATCGGCGACCCGGGCACCTCGGCCGCGGCGCGGGCGACCAGCACCGTGACGTTCGGCGCCTTGGTGTCGTTCACGAGCCGCTCGGGGTCGACCTCGGTCGACCAGTCGAGGTCGGTGACCGAGTTCCACTGTGACGCCATCGCCTTGTTGTAGAGCGTGACGAGCTGGCCGCGGTCGCGCTCGTAGTTCCACTGGAACACCCGCTGTGCGTGGTCGGTGATCAACTTGACCGAGGCGTCGATCTCGTCACGGTCTACAAGCTCGGTCATGGCCATGGTGTACTCCTGAGTTCTGCGACGAGCACGAGGCGGCGGCTCTTCGGCCACGGCGTTTCGTCGGTGTGACCGGTCACTTCGGCCCTGCCCCTGTGTGCGCTGAAGGTAGCACCGTTCTGTGCGACGTGGGACTGACTCGTCGAGCGCCTTCAGGTCAGTTTCGTTGGTCGTCGACGTCGCGTCCGGGATCGATGTCGGTTGCGCCCGCGAGCCCCAGGGTCGTCGGATCTGTCGCCTCGCGGAGATCGACGGCAACGGGCTCGAGGATCGGGTAGCTGGTCGGGGCACCGTTGTCGCGACGACGTCGTAAGGTCGCACCATGCGGACCACCGGGATCGACCATCTCGTGTTGCGTTCGACCGATGTCGAACGAACCGTTGCCTGGTACCGGGAGCATCTCGGGGTCGCAGCCGAACGGCTGGACGAGTGGCGTGCGGGTGAGGTGTTGTTCCCGTCGTTGCGGCTGTCGGAAACCACGATCATCGACGTTCTGGCGGGCGAGCGGTCGGGCACGAACGTCGACCACTTCGCCATGGTGGTCGAAGACGTCGATCTCGACGAGCTCGCATCGTCGGGCACCTTCGACGTGGTCGCAGGGCCGGCGGATCTGTGGGGTGCCCGCGGGCCGGGTCTGGGTCTGTACGTCCGCGATCCTGATGGCAACGTGGTGGAGCTGCGCACGTACGGGTGAGCCGAGGCGCCCAGAATGAGGGACCTTCAGGTCGGGATCCACGATCGCCCTCAGCGTTCGTCGTCCCGAGCCGATAGTCCGACGATGGGAACAGCCGTGCAACCTGGCGCAGCGCCCGACGCGCCCGAGAAGTCGGCACCGTCGGACTCTCCCGAACGCGCGCCGGCGCCCGACCTGCCCCATCGACGCATCACCTTCGAGTACCCACCGGATTTCGATCCGATGTGGGCGCCTAAGTTTCCCGAATTCGCCGCTGCCGCGAACGGGATCTCCCTGGGCATGCCCTATGCCGAGCCGCAGTTCATCCGTGCCGTCTCCTCGACGTTCGATCAGTTGGAACCCGATCTGCGCGAGCGCACCGAGGCCTACGTGCGTCAGGAAACCGGGCACTTCACCCAACACGCGCGGCTCAACACCATCGTCACGGCGCGGTATCCGGGCCTGCGCCGGGTCGAGCGACTGCTCGCGCTCAACGACGCCTGGGTCGAACGGCGCAGCCAGAGGTTCAGGGTCGCCTACGCCGCGTCGGGCGAGACGATCTCCTATGGCGTCGCCCGCTGGACCGAAGCCCGCCTGGGCACCCTGATGGACCGCGCCGATCCCGTGGCGGCCACGTTGTTCTGCTGGCACCTCGCCGAAGAGATCGAACACAAATCCAGCACGTACGACGTGTTCGAAGCCACCGACGGCAGCCGCCTCCGCTATGCGTGGTCCGCGATCATCGGTTTCACCACGATCGTGTTCTTCGCGTTTCTCGCCGCACTCGTCCAACTCCACGGCGAGAAGCGGCTTCGCTACCCGGTCTGCTGGTATCGGCTGTTCAAGCTCGGCATCTCGATGGCCTTCGAGGTGATGCCGACCTTGGCCGTCTCGGCACTGCCCGGGCATCACCCCAGACACCTCGTGGACCCGATCTTCCTGCCCGCCTGGCTCGGCCAGTACGACCCGGTCACCGGCACGATGCCCCTGTGGGGTTCTCTCCCGGACGGACCCTCGACTGCTCCGGGCGACGCCCACTGAGCGCCCCCGATCGATCTGGCTTGATCGCGGGACCAGGCGCGCAAGTGAGATGGGGCGTCCGAGTGAGATCCATGCGGGGTGCGTGCGGTGTGGCTCAGAGCTCGTGGCGGCGACCATCGGTGGACGAGCGGTGCGGGTCGGACGACGCGAATTGCGGCTTTGCATCCGTGTTCGCTTTTGCCGGCACAGGCGAGACGTGTCTCGTAGCCTGAGTCGATGGCCGCTCTCGATGACATCAAGGCAGCCGCAGTAGCGCTGTCGCCGCTTGCGCACTTCGCCACCGTCGGAGACGACGGACGGCCCGACGTCTCGCCGGTCCATCCCGCGTGGGAGGGTGACACGCTCTGGATCATGTCGGGCGGGTCGAGCGTCAAAGCCTGCAACATCGCTGCCAACGCCTCGGTGGCGATGCACTGGCAAGTGACCGAAGCCGGCGA
>DASSYG010000198.1:0-3197 GCA_035703405.1 Acidimicrobiales bacterium
GACTCCCGTGGCGGGCCGCGGGGCCGCCGAACTCGACGACATGGTCGGCATGTTCGTCAACACGGTCGTGCTCCGCTCCGACATCGATGCATCCGCGTCGTTCGGTGAACTCCTCGACCGCACCCGTGACCGCGACCTGGACGCCTTCGACCACGCGGACGTGCCGTTCGATCAGGTCGTGCAAGCGCTCGACCCCGCGCGGTCGACGTCGCACACTCCGCTGTTCCAGGCTCTGCTCGAGTTCCGCAACATCGCACCTACCCGCGTCGAACTGCCCGGCCTCGTGATCGACACCGTCGACGTGGCACCGCCGGTAGCCAAATGCGACCTCTACCTCGCCGTGGAAGAGCCGCGGGACGGGAACGCAACTTCAGCCGAGTTCGGATACAGCACAGATATCTTCGATGAAGTGACAGTTCAGCGCTTCGCCGCGGAGTTCACGCGGATCCTCGACGCGGTCGTCGCCCGACCCGACCGCGAGGTCGGCGAGATCGACATCCTGAGTACGAGCGAACGCACCGATCTCGTGCCGGTGTCGGGTCGGCCGATAGAACCCACTGTCACCCTCCCGCGGCTGCTGGCGCGCGGCGCGACGATCGGCGGCGACGCCGTCGCGGTGGTGTGCGGCAGCGACCACCTCACCTACCGCGAACTCGACTCGCGCTCGAACCGGCTGGCGCGCCGGCTCATCGATCTCGGAGCGGGCCCTGAGACGGTGGTTGCGGTCGCGCTGACTCGCTCGGTCGAGTCGGTCCTGGCGCTGTGGGCGGTCGCGAAAACCGGTGCCGCCGTCGTTGCGGTCGACCCGAAGTACCCTTCCGCGCGGATCGAGCACATGATCGAGGATTCCGACGCGACCATCGGAGTCACCGTCGAGAAATTGCACGCCGACCTACCATTCCAGCGGTGGGTGGTGCTCGACGACCCGGCCGAAAGTGACATGATCGCAGCCTGTTCCGACCGCGCGATCGCCGACATCGACCGTCGCGCACCGCTTCGCCCCCACCAGGCGGCCTATCTCGTCTACACCTCGGGATCGACAGGAACTCCCAAGGGTGTCGTGGTCACTCACACGGGACTTGCTGGATTCGTCGAAGAGCAGCGCACGAGGTTCGTCCTCGGATCGCGGTCGCGGGTGCTGCATTTCGCCTCACCGAGTTTCGATGCCGCGATCCTCGAACAGCTGTGGGCCTTCGGGTCGGGCGGGTGCTTGATCGTTGCCCCGCCGACGGTCTACGGCGGTAGCGAGCTCGCTGATCTTCTCGCCCGAGAACGTGTCACACACATCGCCTTGACACCATCGGTGCTCGCGACCCTCGACCCTGCCGGGCTCGGGCACCTGCGTACCGTCGTCGTCGGTGGGGAAACCTGCCCGCCCGAACTCGTGGCGCAGTGGGCACCCGGACGCGACATGGTCAACACCTACGGGCCGGCCGAGAACACCATCCAGACCAACGCCGGTACACCGCTGGTTCCGGGCGGACATGTCGAACTGGGTGGCCCCATTCGCGGAATCACCGAACTCGTCCTCGACCACCGCCTCCGCCCGGTTCCCGTCGGAGTAGTGGGAGAGCTGTACGTGAGCGGACCCGCCGTGGCCCGCGGCTACCGGAACCGACGCGGCGGCACGGCGTCCCGGTTCGTCGCCGATCCGTCCGGGAAGCCGGGGGAGCGGATGTATCGGACCGGCGACCTCGTGCGGTGGCGCCGCGCTGCCGACGGCACACTCACGCTCGACTACGTCGGCCGCAGCGACCTACAGGTCAAGATCCGCGGATTCCGCATCGAACCCGGTGAGATCGAATCGGTGCTCCTCGACGCCCCCGGAGTAACCCGCGCGGTCGTCACCGTGCGCCGCGACCGCCTCGACGGCTATGTCGTTCCGATTCCCGGCACAGACTTCGTCGCCGACGATGTTCGCGCCCACGCCCAGACGCGACTCGCTCCGCACATGGTGCCCGCGACCCTCACCGTGCTCGACACGCTCCCCGTCACCCCCAACGGAAAACTCGACCGGGCGGCCCTGCCGATCCCCGACCTCACCGAGGGGCGCCGGCCCTACCGGGCGCCACGCGATGAGACGGAGAATGCCGTGGTCTCCGCGTTCGCCGGAACTCTCGACATCCCACGAGTGGGCCTCGACGACGACTACTTCACCCTCGGCGGCACCTCACTCGGCGCGACGGCGGTGGTCGCCGCGCTGGCGGAGTCCCTCGGCCGTCCCGTCCCGGTGCAGTGGATCTTCACTCACCCCACCCCAGGGTCCTTGGCTCGACGCCTCGTCGATTCGCCGGCGTGTGAAGACTCATTCGACGCGGTGATCCCGTTGCGCGAGGGCGGGTCCGGGGACCCGCTGTTCTGCGTGCACCCCGCTGCGGGCCTGGCGTGGTGCTTCGCCGGACTCGCACGGCGTGTCGACGACCGGCCCGTATACGGGTTGCAGTCGCCGCTGCTGGCCGATCCTGATCGCGTTGTCGACACCCTCGCTGGTCTTGCCGCCGCGCACGTCGAAAGCATCCGGGCGACGCAACCGCACGGTCCGTACCACCTGCTCGGCTACTCGGTGGGCGGGCAGATCGCCCACGAGATCGCAGCTCAGCTCGACGCCGCGGGGGAGGTGGTCGCTACGTTGACCATGCTCGATACCCACCTGCAGGACGAAGCGCCGGACGCGGAGATCATCGCCGCCGAGATCGAGGCAGCCGGCCCAGGATCCGCGCGACAGCACCGGGACCTCCTACACAACGCCTTCAGTCGGACCGTCGGCTTCGCCACCGGACACCGACCGACCGCACGACCCGCCGCTGACCTGGTGTTCTTCGCATCGGCCGACGCCGTCGCCGCGCGGATGCCCGATCCCGTCGAAGTCTGGCAACCGCACATCGACGGGCACATCGTCACCCACCGCCTCGACGTCACGCACCGGGACATCACCGGGCCGCACGCACTCGACCAGATCACCCCGGTCCTCGCGGACCACCTCCGGAAAGGCCGACCATGACCGACCAGACCAATGTTCTCCGTGGCCGCCGATCCGGCATCGAGCCGGTGAGCGTCTTCGACGATGTCCGGGACGACGAGCATCCCCGCACCGGGGAACTGCGTCGCTGGGCGGTCGATTTCCTGTGCAGCCCGCACGACGAGCTCGGACGCAGCGGCGCGGTCTGCCCGTTCGCGGCGCCGTCGATCGGCCGAGG
>DASSYG010000235.1:0-3644 GCA_035703405.1 Acidimicrobiales bacterium
TCACGGCGCTGACCGGCGGCGAAGCGGTCGAACTCGACGACGACGTGCTCGAGGGGCGCCGGGGCCGGAGCCGCAACGGCAAGGCCCTGGGCCGCTACCTGATGGCCGTGCACGTGCAGCCCGAGGCGACCCAGATCTCCATCCTCGAGGGGCGGTCGCTGATCGAGCATTATGTCGCCCGACCCTCCGACGACATCACCCAGATCCACGGCAACATCTACCTGGGACGGGTTCAGAACGTGCTGCCCGGGATGGAGGCCGCGTTCATCGACATCGGCACGCCCAAGAACGCGGTGCTCTACCGCGGCGATCTGCATTTTGACCCCGAAGACATCGAAACCCACGACAACCTGCGCATCGAACAGGTGCTGCAGCCCCGCCAGACCGTGCTGTGCCAGGTCACCAAGAATCCGATCATGCACAAGGGCGCCCGGCTCACCCAAGAGGTGTCGCTTCCGGGGCGCTTCGTGGTGCTCGTCCCCAACTCGCGCACCCTCGGGATCTCCAAGCGTCTGCCCGACGCCGAACGCAAGCGGCTGCGCAAGATCCTGGACCGGGCGCGGCCCGACGGTCACGGCGTGATCGTACGTACCGCGGCCGAGTCGATCACCGGACCCGAGATCGAGCGCGACCTGGCCCGGCTCGTCGCCCAGTGGGACAAGATCGAGGCGCTGGCCAAAAAGGCCTCGGCGCCGGCGTTGTTGTACCGCGAACCCGACATGGCACTGCGGGTCATCCGGGAGGAGTTCTCCAAGGACTTCCGGTCGGTCGTGATCGACGACGAGGCGATCGCCGAGGACGTGGGTGACTACGTGGCCAGCGTGTCGCCGGCGTTGGCCGACCGGGTCAGCTACTTCGATCCGTCGACCGAGAACCTGCCCCTGTTCGAACAGCACCACATCGTCGAGCAACTCCGGCGGGCGCTCGACCGCAAGGTGTGGCTCCCCTCGGGGGGTTCGCTGATCATCGAACACACCGAGGCGCTCACCGTGATCGACGTGAACACGGGCAAGAACGTGGGCAAGTCGAGCCTCGAAGAGACGGTGTTCGCGAACAATCTGGAAGCCGCGGTCGAGATCGCCCGCCAGCTCCGGTTGCGCGACGTTGGCGGGATCATCGTGATCGACTTCGTCGACATGGAGGTCCGCAAGAACCGGGTCGAGGTCGTGCGGGTGTTCCGTGAGGCGCTGGCCCGTGACAAGACCCGCACCCAGGTGTTCGACATCTCCGAGCTGGGACTGGTACAGATGACCCGCAAACGGATCGGCGAAGGGCTGCTCGAGTCGTTCAGTGAACCGTGCAAGACGTGTGAGGGCCGGGGCATGGTGTTCGATCAGGCGCTTCTCGACGGCTGAGGAACTCGGCAGCGCTCTCTCGTTGCTGGTCGAACCTGCGTTTCATCCGGCGGGGCGGACGATGATCCGGGCGGCCGGCACGGCGTCGGCAAGCCTGGTGATGTCATCAGGGTCGGAGGTGACGACCAACCCGCCACCGTGGCGAGCGGCGACTGCGACGACATGTGCGTCGACGATGTCCTCGGAGCCGGCGCGGGATCGGGAGAGAATCGCGCCGACGGATCGAGCGAGATCGAATGTCGTGTCGACGACTTCGATGGCAGGTCGCTCGCCGGAGTTGGCGTCGTGACGGCTCAGCACGGCTTCCACGGCCCGAGTGCGAGCGGCCGTTCGGCAGACCTCGGCGCATACGAGTGCTGGGACGACGACGCTTCGTTGGCGCGCCCATGCCTCACCGAGCAAGGCCCGGATCGTGGATGACGGGCGGGTGGCCGCGAGCTCGTCCAATCCCGCCCTGTCGAGAATGACCGGCAGCTTCACGCGACGCCGCGGTCGGGTTCGGCGATGCCGTCGAGTTCGTCGAACGAACGGCGTGCCTGGGTTGCTGCCACGGTCGGGATCGGGCTGAATTCTGCGTCCCAGTGATCGAGCATGTTGCGGAGCGCGGCGAGCCGTCCGATGCGTCGCGCATGTTCGGCGAGGGCGTCGTTGACGGCTGCGGAAAGATTGTCGTCGCCCTGTGCTCGGATCGTCTCGAGCACGTCTTCATCGACGGTCACTGTGATCTTACGCTTCGCCATATCCTGATCGTATAGCAGATCATCCTGGTGTTCGGAGGGTTGCTGAACTCGGCGACGCCTGAGTTGGGACGGCGGGTTGGTGCCCCGGTAGCATGGCCAGCCATGTACGCCGTGATCGCAACTGGTGGGAAGCAGTATCGAGTCGCCGAGGGTGACACCCTCGATGTCGAACGCCTCGGCGTGGACAGTGGCGAGGTCGAGCTGACCCCGGTGCTGTTGGTCGATGGTTCCGACGTGACCGCGACGCCGTCGGCACTGGCGGGCGCGAAGGTGACCGCCGAGGTCGTGGGCGCGGGCAAAGGCCCGAAGATCACCGGCTTCACCTACAAGAACAAGTCGAATCAGTCGAGGCGGTGGGGTCACCGTCAGCGCTACGCCACGATCCGGATCACCGGCATCTCGCCCGCCTGAACCACCACTCCTTCACGCAGAGGTAGCAACCATGTCAAAGACCAAAGGTGGCGGCTCGACCCGCAACGGTCGTGATTCCAATGCCCAGCGCTTGGGCGTCAAGGTGTTCGATGGGACCGAGGTGCACGCCGGTACGATCATCGTGCGTCAGCGTGGCACCCGCATCCACCCCGGTGACAACGTCGGTCGCGGTAGCGATGACACGCTGTTCGCGCTGGCCCCCGGCAAGGTGAAGTTCGGCGCCCGCAAGGGACGCAAGCTCGTCGACGTCCTGGCTGACTGAGCCGGATCGAGTAGCGGTTCGTGCCCGCGGGCACGAACCAAACGTCTGCGGTCGCCGTGCCCGCGGGCACGGGGTGAACGGCTGGTCGAACCGTGCCCGCGGGCACGAAGTGATCACCTGGCCGCGACACCTCACACCCCCAGCGGGAGTCTCGTCGGATCCCAACCGAGTTCGTCGACCGCGCACCGCAGCAGGTACCGGTCGGTCATGCCACTCACGTAGCGCACCGCGTCGGCCACCGGATCTGGTTCGATGCCCCGATGCAGCCCGGTGCCCGTGCCCGCGGGCACGGCGCCGAGGGGGTGTCCGCCGTGACGGATCCGCTCGGGGTGTTCGATGAAGTAGCCGCACAATTCGGTGATGACCGCCGCGGCACTTTCGGCCTGGGCGACCGATTCGTCGCGCAGGTAGATGCGTTCGTAGTTGAACGCCCGAAAGGCAGCGAGTGCTTCGGCCTCGGCCGCGCGCAGTGCCACGGCGCCGGTCGAGGTGATCGTGTCGATCATGGCGGTGATCAGGTTGCCGAGTTGTACCCGTCGCTCCGAGCCGAGCATCTCCCGAACCTCGCGGGGCAGGTCGTCGACGGTCACGATGCCCGCTGCGACGGCGTCTTCGAAGTCGTGGCAGACATACGCGATCCGGTCGGCCCAGGCGACGACCTCACCTTCGGGAGTGGCGGGAGCAGGACGGTTCCAGGAATGGTTCCGGATCGCGTCGAGCGTCTCCGCACACAGGTTGAGCGGTGCAAGCACGACGTCGGCGCCATAGATGGCATGGTGGTAGCCCCCTTCGACGAACGGCGACAGCGCACCCTCGGAGGCGTGCCCGGCAGGCCCGTGGCCACAGTCGTGTCCG
>DASSYG010000294.1:0-2711 GCA_035703405.1 Acidimicrobiales bacterium
TCCGGTCTCGGCAAGAGTCTGCGCGACGCGCGCCGGAAGTTCACGGCCGGCAATCGTACGTGCCGAGATGTTCAGCGCATACCAACGGGCCTCGGGACCGAGTCGACGGTGTTCTGCCGCGCATTGGGTCATGACGTGGCGCATGACCCAATGATCCAATTCGCCGATCAGGCCCGAGAGTTCGGCCACGGGGATGAACTGGTCCGGCGGGATCTCGCCCAGCTCGGGATGCCGCCAACGAACCAGCGCCTCGACACCCGATGCCCTGCCGTCCGACAACGAGATGATCGGCTGATACCGCATCATGAGCTGGTCGTCCTCGATAGCCCGAGGCAGATCGATCTCGGTCTGGAGTCGATGGATGACGCGGTCGCGCATGGTGTCGTCGAACAAGGCGACGTTGTTCCGCCCCCGGTCCTTCGCCTGGTACATGGCCGCGTCGGCGTCCCGGAGCAGCGTCTCGGGGTTCGAGGTGCCCGTGGTGGCGACCGCGATACCCACGCTGACGGTCGGTTGCAGCGACGCCCGATCCACGTGGATGGCCCGTGACACGTCGTGACGGATCCGCTCGGCGATCGTCTCGGCCTCGGTTCGGTCATTCAGTGGATCGAGGAGGACCGTGAATTCGTCCCCACCGAAGCGGGCCACGGTGTCGCCCGGCCGGAGCAGCGCGCTCAGGCGGTCGGCGACTTCAGTGAGGATCCGATCACCGATGGAGTGACCGAGACTGTCGTTGATCACCTTGAAGTGGTCGATGTCGAGGAACAACACCGCCAGTTTCCGATCGGACCGACTCAAGCGCGCCAGAGCCTGAGACAACCGGTCGACGAACAACGCCCGGTTCGGCAGCCCGGTGAGACTGTCGTGGAGGGCCTGATGCTGCGCGGTCGCCTCGGCGCCGCGACGCCCGAGGGCGAGTCCGAGGGTGCCGGCCATCGTTGCGAGAAACGCTGCTTCGTCTGCGGTGAAACTTCGTGGCGCGCCGGCGCGGGCGAGGATCGCGCCGAGCACGTGAGCCCCGTCGGCGACCTGGACCGCGAGGACCTGGGGATCGGGTGCGTCGACCGGGTCGGGGTACATGGCATCGGGGCGGTTCACCGTGGTGTCCAGGTCCGTGTGCACCAGGTCGACGTTCGCCCGGAGCGCGCCACCCGGAGCGGGGTCGGTGAACTGGGTCGGTTCGGTGGCAGACAGACACGCGTCGATGATGCGCTCACCCGGATGGGCGTCGGCCTCCAGGGGGCCCGAGCCCGACCGGTCGGCGACGACGGCGTCGCTGATCGTGCCCTGATCGAAAAGGAGTACCGCACAGTCCTTCACGTCGAGCGTCGACCTGATGAGTCCGGCGGCACGCTCGATGAGCGCGTGGGCGTCCGGAGCGGCCAGGGCGACGCGGCCCAGCCCGGCGATGGCCCCCTGCCTGGCGATACTGTCGTCGATCAGTGCCTGCGCGGTGACGCGCTCGGTGACGTCGCGGCAGTTCGCAACGATGCCGTTCACGGTCGGATCGTCGATCAGGTTGACCGCCCGGGCCTCGGTCCACCGCCAGGTGCCGTTGGCATGACCGATCCGGAGCACGTCGAGGTCCGAGGTGTCGTCGGGGGCGAGATGGTCGAGAATGTCCCGGACTCGGTCGACGTCGTCGGGGTGGAAGCCGCTGAGCACCTTCCTGCCCAGCAGATCGGCAGGGGAGAACCCCAGCATCTCCCGCACCGCGGGGGAGCTGTAGGTGACCCGGTGGACCCGGTCGAGAACCACGATCAGATCCGACGAGTTGCGTACAAGCGACTCGAAGCGCTGTTCTCGGCGGCGTTCGCGCTGTCGAGTCTGTTCCATCTCACGCGCCAGGCTGACCAGGCGGATGACCACGATGATCGAGATCGTGCTCGCGCCGATCAGCAGCGGCGTGTCGCCACGATTGAAGTCACCCTGATCCAACAGGATGACGAGGGGCGTATTGAGCAGCGCCAGCGCCAGCAGCGCGATTCTGGTCACCCCGAACTTGTTCTGGGTGATCGTGTCGGCTTCGGTCACCTGCCGCATCGACGGGTGGCCTGCGGCCACCGCGAGCATGGTGATGAACGCGATCTGGAAGGGGACGTGGTTGGTGAGTGTGGAGCCCTCGAGGATCGAGAGCCCCGACACCAGGTGCGCGCCGGTCACCAGGCCCGCCGCGATCATGATCATGCGCAACGAGGTCGACGTGCGTTCGGCACTGAACGCCCGGCGGAGCAACGCCGCGCAGGCGAGTACATCGAGTCCCGGCAGCAGCGCGACGGTGAACATGCTGAGCAGCGGGACATCCGATGATCCCATGGCGCCACTGAGCAGTGAGCGCCAGGCGAACAACCCGATGGCGAGACCGAGGATGAGCGCATCGAGGATGGTGGAGATGTCGCCGGTGTGGCGTCGGATGCGCGCGGCGCCACAGAACCCGAAGAAGAGCATGAGGTGGCCACAGACCTGCAGTGACAGGAAGATGCTCCGTGCCTCGCCGGGATCCGCAGCGCCGTGGAAACCACCCGCGACCGTGGCGAGCACCACCAGTGCGCTGCCCATCGCGAACGAGAACCAGATCCAGGCATGGGCCGGCCGATTACGGACGACGGCGCCGAGCAGTGTCCCGATCGCCACCACAGCAACCGCGACGAGCACCGCAAGCCGTACCGAGGTGCTGTCACTGACCGCCGCGACGAGTGCTCCGGCCGCAC